>BQMV01000085.1 GCA_022181005.1 Anaerolineaceae bacterium
CCCGAGACCTACCCCCTTTCCCTACCCGACGCTCTTCCGATCTCGGGCACATATCGAACGCGCTCAACCATTCATCATAGAATGAATCGAGCAACGACAAATAGTCCAGCGTAATGCCCGATTCCATCCCCCGCGCACGGCGGCGGATGCGCTCTATCAACACATCGGCGGGCGCTTTAAGGTAAACGAGCAGGTTCGGGCGCGGCATACTCTTCACGACCAATTCGTACAATCTGCGATACGCAAGATAATCGCGCTCGGTTAGATTCCCCATATGATGCAGCGCGCGCGCAAAAATATAGAAATCTTCATAAATGCTGCGATCGAGGATCGCCGAACGTCCATTGCGCGCAGCTTCAAGATATTGGTCGGCGCGATGACCGAGGAAAAAGACTTGCAAATGAAACGACCACACGCGCATATCGCCGTAAAAATCCGCCAGATAAGGGTTATCCGCCACCGACTCGTATCCCGTCCGCCAACCGAGCCGGGAGCCGATCCGTTCTGTTAACGACGTTTTTCCCACGCCAATATTTCCCGCTACCACCGTCATGTAGTTCGCCATCGCGCCTCCGCAAAAGATATTTCAGTATAGGCGAGCCAAACAAATTTGTCGAGGCTTAAAGGAAAAATGCCAGTATAATCTTACACAAGGAGACCTCATGCCCACAACATTCAAAATACGAGACGCTTCAGGCTGGACCATTTTCATCTTCGGAGTTCTCGCGTTGCTCCTCGGACTGCTAGGCTTAATTCGTCCCGAATTGCTTTTATCGCTCCTCGGCTTCGCCACGCTTGACCGCGCCGCGCGCGTCGCCGGAGATTACACCATCGTTTTCATGACCGCCTCGGCGATGGCTTCGTTCAATATGGGCGCGTATTACATTCTCGCCGCGCTCAACGACGTTAAACAATTCTACAAATGGACCGTCCCTTTTCGTTGTGTGACGTTCACAGTTTTCACGCTCGCCGTCGTCGCGCAACTCGCCCCGGCGCGCTTCTTCGGCGTGGGCGCCTGGGAATTAATTGGAGCCATCGCCACCGGGCTGGCGCTCCGCGCGGAAGCCAGAAAGAAATAGGAGAGAAACATGCGTTCAAAGTGGATCGAATACAACGGCAAACAAATCTTCTATCAAGATTTTTCAAAACAGTTCTATAATTCCGCGGCAGTAAAAGCGGAGTTGGCTGAAGTGCAAGAGATCGTTAAAGCCCAGCCCAAAAACTCAGCGCTGGTGCTGACTGATATGCGCGACACCAACGTCGGCGCCGACTTACTCCCTGTAATGAACAAGGCGTCCGCTGAAACAAAAGAATTCGTGAAAAAGACCGCCGTCCTCGGTGTAACAGGCATCAAGTTGAAACTAGCGGACTTGCTCACGGCGATCACGGGACAACCGCTCAAATACTTCGAAGACGAAGAGACCGCTAAAAACTGGCTGACCGAAGACTGACCTGAACTCCGAAGCAAGAACGCTTCGGAGTTTTTCTTTCACGGGTGATATAATTTCAAATCAATTCCATTTCCTCGTCAGCAGGCAAATATATGGACAAAGTATTAAATTTTCTCAACTCGGCAGATCTCGACGCGTTGACCGCAGCCTCAAGCGTGAGCCGCGAACTGGCAGAAAGGCTCATCGCGGCGCGTCCGTTCAATTCCGTCGAAGCTAGTTTGAACGTCGCAGGGATGAGCGAAGAACTCCTCGCGAATGTTAAAGCGGCGACGGAGGCAGACTCGGTAGAGGAACGCGTTCCTTCCGCGGCGGAAGAGAAATTATCCGCGCCGGAGCGCCCCGCAAAGGAAAGTTCCGCTAACAGCAAGCCTTCCGCCGGCGCGCGCTTTGGAAACGCCTTACGCTCCTTCATTCGCGCGTTGGTCAAATTGGTCATAATCGTTTTGGTTCTCGGCGCGATCGGCGCGGCAGCATACTTCGGCTGGCCCCTATTGCGCGAGAAATATCTGGCGCCGATCGAACAAAACAGCGCGCGCGTCGCCCAACTGGAAAGCCAAACGGCTGACCTACAAAATCAACTTACTGAAATCAACAACCGCCTCGCTTCGGTGGAGACATCTATCGAGGCGCACACTGCCTCCATTGCAAAACTGGAAGATATGCAGAGCTTGTTAGACAAGCAGTTGAAAGAAAGCAACGATGCGACACTCGTCAAGTTGAATCAAGAAATTAAAATGACTCGCGTATTAGACACGCTCGCTCGCGCGCGACTCTATCTTTCGCAAAGCAATTTCGGCTTGGCAAAAGAGGACGTTCAATCGGCGCGCGACCTGCTGGTTGAATTGCAATCACAATCAGGCGAAGCCGCTCAGACACAAGCGATTGCGCGACTCGACTTAGCGCTGAGCAACCTGCCGGAGTTTCCAGTTATTGCCTCAGGCGATGTGGAAATCGCCTGGCAGATTCTGATGACCGGCAAAGCGCCGCCGACAGCCACGCCTCAGCCAAGCCCAACCGCCACACTAACGGCAGAGCCCACTTTGGAAGTTACAGCGACGCCATAGCGTCCGCTATTCAACTCATTTCTCTTTGGAGAGTTCATGACATATAAAATTTCTTTTGGAACCGACGGCTGGCGCGGACAAATCGCGGAAGATTACACCTTCGATAACGTGCGTCGCGCCACGCAAGGCTTCGCCTCGTATATGCTGGCGCAAGGCAAGCAGGGACAATGGATCGTCGTCGGACACGACAAGCGCTTTGCCAGCGAGCATTTCGCCGCCGCCGTTGCGGAAGTGCTGGCGGGCAACGGCTTGAAGGTTTACCTCACGCAAGAAGCCACGCCCACGCCCGTCATCGCCTACGCCGTGTTGGACAAAAAAGCGGCGGGCGCGGTTAACATCACCGCCAGCCACAACCCGCCCACCGATAACGGATTCAAAGTCCGCAACGAGACGGGCGGCGCGATTGACCCCGAAGGTTTGCAACAAATCGAAGCATCCATCCCCGACAACGTCAACGACGCGAAGCGCAAGGATTTCAAAACCGCCCAAGACGCAGGCGAGATCGTCAAATTCGACGCGGCGACTCCTTACATCGAACATCTCACCCGCGACGGGCTGATAGACCTACAACTCATCAAAGACGCGGGCTTGACCATCGTAGCGGATTTAATGTGGGGCAACGGCGCGGGCTGGTTTCCGCGTTTGCTGGCGGGCGGCAAAACGAAAGTCATCGAAATTCACAATCAACGCAACCCGTCCTTCCCTGAGATGAAACGCCCCGAACCGATCCAACCGAACATTGACGTAGGGCTTGCCGCCACCGTCGCCAACCAAGCCGACGTGCTGCTCATCACCGACGGCGACGCCGACCGTTGCGGCATCGGCGACGAAAACGGCGCATTCATCAACCAACTGCGCGTGTACGCTTTGCTGGCGTATTACCTGCTCGAAGTGCGCGGCGAACGCGGCGACATCGTCAAGACGCTTTCGACGACGCGCATGTTAAACAAACTCGGCGAGATTTACGGAGTCCCCGTCCACGAAACGGGCGTGGGATTCAAATACGTCGCGCCAAAGATGACCGAAACCAATGCGCTCATCGGCGGCGAAGAAAGCGGCGGCTACGCCTTCCGCGGCAACGTCCCTGAGCGCGACGGAATTCTGAGATCGGAAGAGCACACGTCTGAACTC
>BQMV01000086.1 GCA_022181005.1 Anaerolineaceae bacterium
CCAGCATTTTCCACAAGTTGTGCTCGCGGAATTGACTGGGGATGTTAAGTTGTTTCGGTCGCGGACGTGTAGGGGGATGATCCAACAACGTGTTGCCCGCATCGCACGCGACGAGGATCAACGCGTTCAACGCGCGCTTGCGTTCGGGCGTCAGATTCAATCCGCCAATGCGGTTGATGACTGTGGTTAGAAAATACAACGGACGCGGCAAATAATGTTGAATCGCTTCTTCCGCATAGACGCGGTCATCGTCGTCGAGTTTTGCCACGCGTTCGAACGCGCGCGAACGATGCAGACCATCCGTCGCGGCGAATTGTTTGGCGCGGTCAATGTCTTGTTGCGTGACAACGCGCTCGCCCGAGTCATTGCATTGCGGACAAGTGTAAAAGCGGGCGTGCGGCGCGTCCGCTTCTTTGCGCCATAAAAAATATTCCGCTTGAACTTCACGACTGCATTTCTCACACGTCGTTTGATACAGCGATTGCAAATGCGCGCCGAGTCGTTGATCGCCTTTCTTAACGGATTCGAGCTCAGCCAACGCGGCTTTGAAGTCTGATTCAGAGGGGGGATTCGCCGCGATCTCCAGCAAGAATCGCGTGATGGGATTGTTCACCGTGACCAACACGCGATATCCCGCCCGCGCGGCTTCGAGCACGAGTCGAGAGGAGAATCCGAAGGGGTCGAGTAACCAGCCTCCCGTCGGAGCGTGAAGCGGAAGCCAGCGGGAGATCGCTCCTTCCTCCAGCGGAGGTATGAATCGCGAAAGCGGACCTGCATCCGCTGGCTTTGTTCCTGGAATGTATGGCTCAGGTTCCATAGGTTAAGTATACATCCCCCCATAATTTGTAGCGCGAGATGTTATCTCGCGCTACTTTGCGCCGCAAAAATTTCAAACAGCGGAACAGGTTGATACAACGTGGCGATATGTTCGACGCGCGCGATGCGTTTGAGTTCACGCTTGATCTCGGCGATACCGCGCTCGTGATACGCGCCTGAATATTCGGGACCCGCGATTTTGCGCCCGATTTGGTAGAGAAAATTTTCAGTCGGACCCGATACAACGAGTTGACCGTTCGGTTTAAGGAGATTCATTAATTGAGAAAGTGTTTGCGGGAGGTCATGCACATGTTCGAGAACATCGAGCGCGTTGATGAGGTCGAAAGATTCTGGCGGAAGATTTGAAATGGGAGTGTGATTCGCGTCGAAGACTTGCACGTTCGCGGCGAGAGGGATGTGCTGTTTCACTTGTTCGAGCGGGTGCAGGTCAATGTCAATGGCGGTGACGTGTTTGCTTTGCTCCGCAAGGAACGGTAGCATCACACCGCTCCCGCAACCGAAATCGAGAATGTTTTCATACGGCGCAGATTTTTTGATGTGATTCATTGCGATATGCAGGCGTTTCCAAAATAACCAGTTAATGAGCGGACTGCGATGCGAATACGCCGAGAAGCCCGCTTCGTCGAGGCGACCCTTTTCGGAGTCGGCAAGCACGCAGCGAATCGCGGAACGGTAGCGTGTTTTGTAGGCGTTGAATGAGGATGAGTTCATAAAATGTCAAATGTCGCGATAACGTGTTAGGGTATCGCCCCATAGGTCGGCGCGCAGACGATATCATAATATTCTAATTCAATGGCTTTATTTTGTTCGGCATACTCAGCCGCTTGATTGCCGATGCGCCGAACCGTATCAATGTTCGCTGAGACTTGATAGGGCCAATAACGTGGAATAACCATACGCGGATCGTTGACGTAACCTTCGGATAAATATGCTGGGCGCGCTGGGTCAGGTTGGTCGGATAGCGGAATCCAGTTATACATCACCGGTCCGCGCGGGTTGACGGTGAAGCCGAGCCGGTACCCGTACTCGCGTGCAAACTGCGCCGGACGGACGCCGAAGCTGCCGCCCGGCCAGATAATGCCGATGGGCGTTTTCCCAAAGTTGGTCTGTAAATCTTCAATAGATTTTTCGAATTCCGTTTTGATAAATTCGTCCGTTGAAGCGTCGCTCATATTGATATTGTGGATGTAACCGTGCGATTGATGGTCTACCCAGCCTTCTTTTTCCAAAGCGATATTCGCGTCGATGCTGATGGCGCGCGGACCGTCTTCAAAACTGATCCAGGCATTGACGACGGGCCAGCCCCACTCTTCGTAATATGGTCGGAAGTGATCGTTGAAGTAGGCGCCCTGATGACGGTCGTCGGCTATCAGCAAAACTGAGCGCAGCGGAATCTTCGCGTTGCGATCCATAAAATCCGCCATTTGCGTCATGTTGATCGCCTCAAATCCCTGTTCTTTCAAATTGTTCATCATTTTTTTGAAGTCGGGCACAAGGATATCGTTAGGGTCGTCCACTGCGCCTCGATTGATGCCATGGAACATGATGACCATCGCGATCGTACCCGGTGCGGCGTTGGTTGAACTCCATTTGTTGCGCAGATATTCGCACGAGTCCTGAATATACGCGTGCGGCGCATCCAGCGGATTTAACTGATTTGCCGTAAAGATGGCTGGCAGCGCTGGCGGCGTGCGAATCGCAGTTGGAGGAGGAGTCGAAGTGTCCGTAGGAAGCGAGGTTGGCGTTGGTTGCAGTTGGGCGATGGCGGTTCCGAAAGCCTGCGTGAGCGCAGCGCTGATATCCTGCGTTGGGAGCGGAGTCGCAGGAGCGCACGAGGCTACAAGGATGGCGAGCAGGCTGAGGAGGAGGAAGAGTCGTTTCATCAGAATGGGAACAGTAATCGGTAATTCGTAATTGGCAAATCGGGTCTCGAATTTGTCCTTCGAAATCGTTCGAGCTTGTTTCGATAGACTCAACACAAGACTCGACCGCCATCAATCGTAAATCGTAAATCGAACTATTCTTCGCTTTTGCCTGCGATGAAATTTTCCACTTTTTCGCGGCAGACATCGTCGCGAAATTGTTTTGGGGGCGTTTTGAAGAAATAAGACGACGGTCCGATGATGGGACCCGCGAGTTCGCGATCGAGCGCGAGTTTGGCGCAACGGATGGCGTCGATCATCACGCCTGCCGAGTTGGGGCTGTCCCACACTTCCAGTTTGAGTTCCACATTCAGCGGCACGTTGCCAAAGGTGGTGCCTTCCATGCGAATGTAACACCACTTACGGTCGGTGAGCCATGGCACATGATCGCTTGGACCGACGTGCACATTGTCTGGGTCAATGTGATAGGGAATCATGCTGGTGACTGCGTTGGTCTTCGAGATCTTTTTGCTTTCCAAGCGCTCGCGTTCGAGCATGTTGAGGAAATCGGTGTTGCCGCCGAAGTTGAGCTGATAGGTGCGGTCAATCTTCACGCCGCGATCAACGAACAGCGTGGCGAGTTGACGGTGCAGGATCGTCGCGCCGACTTGACTTTTGACGTCGTCGCCGAGAATTGGGAGTCCCGCATCGGCGAAGCGCTTGCCCCAATATTCGGAAGAGGCGATGAAAACAGGAATCCCATTGACGAACGCACAGCCTGCTTCTAGAATTTGTTCCACATACCATTTGGTCGCCATCTCGGAGCCTACAGGCAGGAAATTGATCAC
>BQMV01000087.1 GCA_022181005.1 Anaerolineaceae bacterium
ATTGCTGGGTGAATAAGAAATTTATCGACGTTCAGGGCGATACGCTCGCTTTGAGCGTCGTATATCCCGGGCTGGCGCTTCCAGTGTCGCCGTATGATCCCGGACCGAAGTGGGCAAGCGCCAAACGCGATGAAAATGGCAAAGTGGTTATTTCGTGGGAGCCGGTTCCGATCAGCCCGGGAAAGTATGAAGATGAAAATATGCATCAGTATATTGTTGAAGTGTGGCGCTGCGAGGCGGGGAGGACTATTTTTGAAACGCTCGGTTCTAACGAACCGTTTATTACGATCGGTGTAGATGAAGCCGGATGCGTTGCGCCTTCATGGGGGCGCGTTTTCGTGCAGGAAAAGCACGGCTATGGCGGACCTGTTGAGATTCCCTGGCCCCAACCGTAGGGAAGGATTTGCCGGCGGTTGGATTTGACAACGGCGAAGCAGTGTATAATCTTCTCATTAAATATTTCTAGATCGGCAGTCCACCGCTGTTTTTGACTGAGGGATACTCAATCGCTACATGTGCAAGACTTCTGAAGAACAGGATTTCGTTTGAACTTCACGCAATTTAATCTAGCCCCCCGCCTTATGCAGGGCATCAACGCCGCAGGCTATGAAATCGCTACGCCGATTCAAGAAGCGGCGATCCCCGCCGCGTTGCGAGGACGAGACATCATCGGCACCGCGCAGACTGGCACGGGCAAGACCGCCGCGTTCGTCCTCCCCATTTTGAACAAGTTACTCGACGGTCAACGCGGGATGCCGCGCGCGCTTATCGTAACGCCGACGCGCGAACTTGCCGAGCAGATCCATCAAGTAACGAAGACTCTGTCAATTGGGACGGGGCTGAAGAGCGCGACCATCTATGGGGGCGTTGGAAGCGACCGTCAGATTAAGGCGTTGCGCGCCGGCGTGGAGATTCTCGTTGCGTGCCCGGGGCGCCTGCTTGATCTCATCAGCCAACGGCATGCAAAAATGAATAATATCGAAATTCTGGTGCTTGATGAAGCCGACCGTATGTTCGATATGGGCTTTTTGCCCGATGTGAAACGCATCATCAAAGCCGTTCCGGCGCGACGGCAAACGATGTTGTTCTCGGCGACTTTCCCTGCCGAAGTGGAGCAACTTGCATCGCAAGCATTGATCGAGCCGCAAAAAATTTCGATGGGCATCAGTAAGCCTGCCGTTACGGTAAGTCATGCGTTATATCCCGTGCCGCAACATTTGAAAACGGAATTGTTGTTGAAACTGCTCAAACAAATCGATTCGGATTCCATGCTGGTTTTCACGCGCACGAAACATCGCGCCGACAAAGTGGCAAAACAGATCGCGCACGCGGGATTTCGCGTCACAAGCCTGCACGGCAACCGTACGCAAGGACAGCGCGAGCGCGCGCTTCACGGATTCAAAACGGGACACTTTCATATCATGGTCGCTACCGACATCGCGGCGCGCGGTCTCGACATTGACAGCATCACGCACGTTATCAACTACGACATGCCCGATACCGCCGACGCCTACATCCATCGCATCGGTCGCACGGGACGCGCGCAACGCACCGGCGACGCGTTCACGCTGGTCACCGATGAAGACAAGGATATGATTCGGACTCTCGAACGTATCATGGGACATCCGCTGGAGAAGAAGACTCTCCCCGACTTCGACTACTCGCCGCCCGCCCCGCCGAGGTCTGGTCACCAGCGCCGCGAAGGGACTCGTCCCCCGCGCCCCGCTCCCACGCCGACGAGGTTCTCCAAGAATCGACTCGCGCCGAGGCGGAGATCGTAAGTGGTAAGTGTAAGGTAACTTGGACCCGTCTCGGTGAGAGGCGGGTTTTTGATCTCGTAGGTATAATTTCCGCCCTATGCGACAACTCACCGGCATTCTCCTTATTGCTCTCTCCGCAGCTTGCTTCGGAACGCTTGCCATCTTGGGGCGTTTTGCCTACGCCACTGGAATGGATACGTTCACGGTGCTATTTCTCCGCTTCTCGTTA
The DNA here is from genome assembly GCA_022181005.1 of Anaerolineaceae bacterium. Lineage (GTDB taxonomy): Bacteria > Chloroflexota > Anaerolineae > Anaerolineales > Villigracilaceae > Defluviilinea. The sequence continues at coordinate 1,990 of BQMV01000087.1, forward strand.
GCAGCGGTCATGATGGCAGTCTTGCTTGTTGCGCGGCGCGAATCCCTGCCGCGCGGAAAAATTCTCGCGCAATTGATCGGCATGGGCGCGCTGGGATATGTTGGGCAATCGTTCATGTACTTGACAGCGATCAACTATGCTTCTGCCGGACTCGTCGCCCTGCTGTTGTATCTGTATCCATTCTTCGTACTGATCCTTTCGGTAATCGTATACCGCGAGCGCGTAACGTTCCTCAAGGTCGCCGCGTTGCTTCTAGCGTTGTTCGGCACGGCTTTGACCGTTGACCCGCAAGGCGGAGAAGCGATCGGCGCGTTGATGGCAATTGCTGCAGCGCTGATCTATTCCGTTTATATCATCGTCGGCGCGGATGTAATGAAGCATGTTTCGCCGGTGCAGTCATCCACAGTGATCTTTGCATCAGCGGGCGCGGTATTTGGAACGATCACGTTTTTTAACGGCGCGCATTTTCCTACGATTAATTCAGGCTGGCTTACTGTAGCTGCCATCGTGATGGTCGCCACTGTTATTCCAGTTGTGGCGTTTCTCGCCGGGCTTGAGCGCGTCGGACCGACGAACGCGGCGATGCTCTCCACTTTGGAGCCCGTTGTCACCGTCTTGTTGGGCGCGAGTTTGCTTGGGGAGAATCTTTCTCCGACTGGGTTGGCGGGAGGCGCTTTAATTCTCGTCGCAGTCATCTTGTTGACGAGAACTGAAATGCGGTCGCCTGTCCAACCAGAAGTTTAGCCCCGTGAGAATGCTATAATCATCATATGAACTTCCTCATCACCGGAGCCGCGGGATTCCTCGGCTCTTCGCTTGCCAACCAACTCGCCCGCGAGGGACATCAAGTGCGCGGGCTGGATGATCTTTCTACGGGCGATCCCAAATCGCTGTCGCCAGATGTCCACTTCACGCGCGGCGACGTGAGCGACCGCCCCAAGTTGTGGACTCTCCTTCAAGAAGTGGATGTCGTTTATCATCTCGCGGCGCGCGTTTCTGTGCCCGAGTCGGTTTTGTATCCGCGCGATTACAACAACGTCAACGTCGGCGGGACGGTGGCGCTGATGGAGGCAATGCGGGATGTCGGCGTACGCCGCGTCGTTCTCGCCTCCAGTGGGGCTGTATACGGCGATTTAGCCGATCAGCCGCTGACAGAGTCCCTCACCCCCGCTCCGCGCTCACCGTATGCCGTCTCCAAACTTTCCGCGGAATACTACGTCCGCACGATTGGCGGACTGTGGGGAATCGAAACCGTCAGCCTGCGCATCTTCAACGCCTACGGACCTGGTCAGCATTTGCCTGCGTCGCATCCGCCTGTGGTGCCGCACTATTTGAGGCAAGCCCTCCGCGGCGGGACGTTGGTCGCGCACGGAGACGGCTCGCAAACCCGCGATTATGTTTACGTTGACGACGTAGTCAGCGCACTGCTCGCCCCTGCAACCGCGCCCAACATCAATCGATCGGTCATCAACGCCGCCTCAGGGACAGAAACCAGCATCAAAGATTCGATCCAGCATGTGCTTGACGCGACAAACAGCAAAGCCGAAGTC
>BQMV01000088.1 GCA_022181005.1 Anaerolineaceae bacterium
CCTTTCTTGCGCTCGGCAAATTCACCGAAGGCTGTGTCCTCACGCCTTGGGCAGACCTGCTCTCGCTGTGGCTGGGCTGGGGCGCGTACCTTGTCGTTGCCGCTTTTGGATATGTCGGCTTCGCGAGCCTGTATCGCAATTCGACTCGAATCGGTTGGGGGAGGCTCATCTCCATTGAGCTCGCTTCACTCCTGACGTTGGGACTCCTCGCCGCCATCGGAGGCGGATCGCTCACCCGAGCCGAAGCCGGCGCGGACGGCGGGCGGATCGGATGGGGACTCGTCACATTGTTTTGGCGAATCGACCAGCTGTGGGGAACTTTGCTCCTGTCGATTCTTTGGCTATTGTTTCTGATGACCGGCTTCGGCGCCTGGGTATGGATCGAGCGCTGGCTGTTGAAAGTGGCTGGGGAGGAAACGCCGGCCGTAGTGGCGGCGCACCAGCTTGAATTAGCGAAAGAAGCGGAGGCTGAAAAGCCGGCCCGTCAGCCGCGCAAGAAAACATCCCCAGCCTTGCCTCCTGAATTTAGAAAATCTTTGCGCGTGGCGGAGCAGGGCGACAAGAAGCCGTCTGCGCCGCGCAACCGCGATGAACGATTGCCATCGTTGAATATTTTGCTCGCCGACCAAAACGCACGACCCGACGAGCGCACGATTAATCAAACTGCCGGTATGATCGAAAAGACGCTCGCCGAGTTCGGCATTGCCGCGACGGTGATCGGTTTCCGCGTGGGACCAACGGTGACTCAATTTGCGGTACAGCCCGGTTTTATGAAGAAGCCCGGCGCGACCGAAGAGGAAGCGCAACAGATGAAAGTGCGCGTGGCGCAGATCGCGTCGCTGCAAAAAGACTTGGCGCTCGCGCTTTCCGCCGAACGGTTGCGCATCGAAGCGCCGGTGCCGGGCAAGCCCTATGTGGGTATCGAAGTGCCGAATATTCACTCCTCGGTGGTGCGGATGAGATCGATTTTGGAAACCGAAGCGTTTCATAAAATTGGCGCGCCGCTTGCCGTGGCGTTGGGACGCGATGTCTCCGGTCAGCCTGTGGTTGCGGACCTTGCGAGGATGCCGCATGTGCTGATTGCCGGCGCGACTGGCTCCGGTAAATCTGTGTGCATCACTTCGCTGGCGGCGTGCCTTGCCATGAATAATGCGCCCGAAGATTTGCGGATGGTGATGATCGACTCGAAGATGGTCGAGTTATTGCGTTTCAATGGGCTTCCGCATTTATATGGCAAAGTGGAGACCAACGTCGAGCGCATTCTCGGCGTGCTTCGTTGGGTGGTGGTTGAAATGGAACATCGTTATCGGTTGTTGGAAAGCGCGAACGCCCGCGACTTAGAATCATATAACCGCAAACTCTCGCGCAAAAAAGATGGGATGCCGCTTCCGCGCATTGTGGTGTTGATTGACGAACTCGCCGATTTGATGATGTCGGCGCCCGACCAGACGGAACATAATCTCGTCCGTCTCGCGCAAATGGCGCGCGCGACAGGCATCCATTTGATCGTCGCCACGCAACGCCCGTCCACTGATGTGGTGACCGGTTTGATCAAAGCGAACTTCCCCTCGCGGCTTGCGTTCTCAGTCGCTTCGGGTGTGGACAGCCGCGTCATCCTTGATACGACCGGCGCGGAAACTCTGCTGGGTCGCGGCGACATGCTGTTTCTGAATCCTGAGGTCGGCTCGCCGATCCGCGCGCAGGGCGTGATGATCACCGACATGGAGATCGAGCGTCTCATCGCTCACTGGAAGAAAACAGCGGACGAATCGAAAGACGCAGCGCCATGGGAGAAACTGCTCTCCGAGCCGGAAGGAAATGAAGACGAGAGTCTGATCGAAAAGGCGGTTGTGATCGTGCGGCAAAGCCAGCGCGCTTCGGCTTCGTTGCTCCAGCGTCGGTTGAGGATCGGATATCCGCGCGCGGCGCGTCTGCTCGATCAACTGGAAGAGATGGGCGTTGTTGGACCTTCGCAAGGCGGCGGCAGAGAGCGCGATGTGCTGATTGAGCCGTTAGATGAAGATAGATTGGGCGAGAACGGCGCGTAAAGCCTGATATGATTGCAAAGACGAATCGCCCTCAAAAGGATTGATATGGAAAAAACCGCCGCCGAGTTACCGGCTCGAAAAACATTCACAGATTATCTGCGCCTCTGGTTCAAGTGGGTGCTGGATCCGCTGGGGAATTTTTTCAACCGTCTCGGCCTCACGCCGAACATGATGACCGTTATCGGCATGATCGGCAACTGCATCGGCGCGTATTTTCTCGCGCGCGGCGAATTCCTCACCGGCGGTCTGTTCGTGCTGATCATGACCCCCATTGACGCGTTGGATGGCACCATGGCGCGTCTGCGCGGCGAGCCAGGCGACTTCGGCGCGTTCGTCGATTCGGTCAGCGACCGCTATTCTGAGTTGATCATCTACGGCGGGCTGTTGTATCACTTCCTCTCCATCGGCGAACCGCTGGGAGGTATGTTGACCTTCATCGCGGCGGCTGGCTCTGTACTCGTCTCGTATGTGAAAGCCCGCGCGGAAGGACTTGGCTATGGCGCGAAGGTCGGTTTGCTGACGCGCGTGGAAAGATATTTAGTCCTTGCCCCCTCGCTTGTTTTTGGAAAACTGTATATCGGCTTGGGCATCATCGCCGTGTTTGCAAACATCACGGCGTTTCAGCGCATCTGGCACGTCCGCGCGCAGGCGCATGAAAAAATGCAACTGGTCAAAAAGAAAGGCGCAGGCTGATGCAATTTTTTCAATTCGACGGAATGCACTTCTTTTTATTCGGCGATGAACGCGTCATTCATTGGTATGGCATCATCCTGATGCTCGGCGCGGTGGCTGGCTCGTGGCTTGCAACCCGCAGAGCGAAACAACGCGGTCACGATCCTGAGATCGTTTGGGATCTGCTGACGTATCTTTTGGTCGGGGGAATCATCGGCGCACGGCTGTGGCACATCTTTACGCCGTCGCCGTCGTTGATGACGATCGATCCTTCGACGGGCGAGCTGGCCAATCCATATTTTGCTGGCGGCACGATTCAAATTTTGGACATCTTGTCCATTTGGAAGGGCGGTTTGGGGATCCCCGGCGCTGTGATCGCAGGAGCTATCGTCCTATATTTCTACACACGCAAACGCGGACTCAACTTTGCGGAGTGGGCAGACATCGCCGCGCCGAGTCTTCCGCTGGGACAGGCGATCGGACGCTGGGGAAACTTTTTCAATCAGGAACTGTACGGCGCGCCAACGAATCTTCCATGGGCGATACATATAGACGCGGATCATCGCGTACCGGGCTATGAGCAATTTGAAACGTATCATCCGCTATTCTTCTACGAATCGGTTTTGAATCTCGCCAACATGTTCTTCCTCCTTTGGCTTTCGCGCCGATATGCTGACCGATTGAAGAACGGCGACATCTTCCTCGCTTACCTCGTGACCTATCCCCTCATCCGCTTCTCTCTGGACTTTCTACGGCTTGACGCTTCGCTGGTAGCGGGTATTAATATCAATCAGACCTTTATGGCGGG
>BQMV01000089.1 GCA_022181005.1 Anaerolineaceae bacterium
CCCTTCCCGTCTTACCATTGTCCTCGTTGTTCCTTCCACCGTGACCTGCTTCTTCGTGGGATTGTTTGCGATAGGTCTGGCGCCTTATGTCAAAACCAGCACACCCACGCCGACGGAAACTTCTTTTATCGCGCCGACGATGACGGAAACGCTTCACATCCCGACTGTCAGCGTTACGCCGCTCATTTTGACCGGCACCGCAACCGATACGCCGACCTTTACTCCGACGCCGACGGAGACGATAACCCCGCAGCCCTCCCCAACGAATTTTCAGCCAGCGTCGAATACGCCGTCTTTGACGCTCGTCCCTTCATTTACGCCGAGCCTTACGCCGACGTTTACATTTACGCCCTCGCTCACTCCCTCGCTGACGCCTTCGCTCACGCCTTCGTTAACTCCTTCATTGACGCCCTCGCTGACGCCGGCCGCCACATTAACATCTTCGATTACGCCGTTTAACACGCCGATAGGAACGCCCTAACCGCTATGACAGATATCCTCCCTTTCCTAAAAACGCTATTGTCCGCTTCGGGGGTATCGGGCAGTGAAACGCCCGTTGCCAAACTTATTGAAGAAAGGTGGCGTTTGCTGGTGGATGAGACGCGCTTTAGCCGCGTCGGCTCATTGCACGGGTTGAAGCGCGGCGCTCTCAGTAAGCGGAAAGGGAAACGCCCCTCCGTCTTGCTCGCCGCGCACATGGACGCTATCGGCATGCGAGTCAGCCAGATTGAAGACGGCTTTCTCCGCATTACCAACGTTGGCGGGATTGACGTTCGCGTATTGCCCGGCGCGGAAGCGACGGTCTGCGCGTCAAGCGGCGACAAACTGCCGGCTGTAATTGCGATGCCACCTCCGAAGTTACTGCCCGAATCGGCTGGAAGCGGCGCGCTTGAAATTGGCTATCTGCTGGTAGACACGGGTTTGACTCAGCGCGAGATGGAACGCAAGGTCAAAGTGGGCGATCTTGTTTCGTTTGCAAACGAACCGATGGAACTCGCTGGCGACATGCTTTCGGGTCACACTGTTGATAATCGCGCGTCTGTCGCTGCGTTGACCGTTTGCTTGGAGGAGTTACAATCGAAATCGCATGTATGGGACGTTTGGGCGGCGGCTACCGTACAAGAAGAGACGAGTTTCCTCGGCGCGTATACTTCCGCATTTGACATCCGACCCGACATTGCAATTGCGATGGATGTCACTTTTGCTAAAGGACCGGGCGCGAATGGCTGGCAAACGCATGCTATCGGTAAAGGCGTTGGCTTGTGCATGGGTCCAAATATGCACCCATTCCTGCACAAAAAGATGACGACTCTAGCGGACCGTCTTGAGATCCCCTGGTTCCTTGACGTCGCCTCCTCGCATTCGGGAACGGATGCCTACCCGATTCAGGTCGCGGCGGAGGGAATTCCTACTGCGTTGGTCGAGTTCCCAATTCGTTACATGCACACGCCGGTTGAAGTGGTCTCGGTCAAAGATATTCAGCGCACAGGGCGCTTGCTGGCAGAATTCATCGCTTCGCTTGATGAAAATTTCGTCGAAAGCATTGTCTGGGATGATTAACCTCTACCTTACCCCTATACTTATTATGCCATCTTTCGGAACCCCTCAAATCAAATTGCTCGAAAAACTTTGCAACGTTATCGCAGTCTCCGGCGATGAAGGAGCAGTGCGCGCGATCGTCCTCGATGAAATTCGAGAATATGCCGACGACGTGCGAGTGGATGCGCTGGGCAATGTCCTCGCGATCAAACGCGGACGCGGAACGAAGCGTGTTCGAGTTATGCTCGACGCGCATATGGACGAGGTCGGATTTATGATCGTCGCCGATGAAGGCGAAGGCATCTACGCGTTTGAAACGGTCGGCGGCATAGACGCGCGTCATTTAGTGGGCAAACAGATTTACGTCGGCAAAGAGCGCATCGCCGGTGTGATCGGCGGCAAACCTGTCCATTTGATGGAGTCGAATGAGCGCACGCGCAAAGTTCCCATTGATGCGCTTCGCATTGATCTTGGCGTCGCTGGCAAAGCAAAGACGGGAGATCGCGCGGGCTTTGCGACAAAATTTCGCCGCGTGGGTCCTTCGATCATGTCGAAAGCGATTGACAATCGCATCGGCGTTGCGACGTTGATCGAATTGTTCAAACACGCGCCAGCGAACATTGACCTGTGCGCGGCGTTCACCGTACAAGAGGAGATTGGCTTACGCGGCGCGAAAGTGGCGGCGCATTACTTCAACCCCGATCTTGCGATTGTGATCGACTCGACGCCGGCGAATGATTTGCCGCACTTTGACGGAGACGAGAACGCATCGTATAACACGAAACTTGGGCACGGTCCTGCAATTTATATCGCGGACGGCTCGACTCTGCACGACACTCGGTTGGTTCGCTTTCTTCAAACCGTAGCGGAGTCAGAATCGATTCCCTACCAATTCCGTCAGCCTGGCGGCGGCGGCACAGATGGGGCGGCGATTCAACGCGCGCTCGCAGGCGTTCCGACTGTGTCTGTTTCCGTGCCGCATCGCTACACTCATTCGCCCATCAGCGTTTCGCGGATAGACGACTGGAAGAACGCGTTAGATTTATTGCACGTCGCGCTAAAGAAGATCACGACGGATCTGATCAAAGACAAATAGGCGCGGCGATTTGTTGCGCTTTTTATCCACAGAAACGAAGAGCCGTTCCACGCGATGATTGTTATTGTTCTTCTAACGACCAACTCCCTTATTAAAGGAACTTTTCATGAAGACTCTCCTCAAGCAATTGACTGAAACATTTGGACCATCGGGCTATGAAGAAAACGTCCGTGCTCTGGTCTATGCCGAAGTGAAACCGCTCGCCGACGAGATTAAAGTGGACGCGCTCGGCAACCTCATCGTGCGCAAGCGCCCTTCGAAAATTACAAAAGATACGAAGAAGATCATGATCGCCGCGCACATGGACGAGATTGGGCTGATGGCAAGTTACATTGACGAGCATGGCTTTGTGCGCTTCTCGTCTATCGGCGGCGTGTTTGGACGTTATACGCCGGGAGGGCGAGTCCGCTTTTTGAATGGCGTCGCAGGCGTTATCGGACACGACCGTTTAGAGAAGATGAACGAAACGCCTGCGTTAGATAAAATGTACATTGATGTTGGCGCGACGAGTCGAAAAGATTGCCCTATAAAAGTAGGCGATGTCGCAGCGTTCGACCGCCCCTTCACTGAGATGGGCAACCGCTTTGCCGCCAAGTCTATGGATGATCGTGTGGGCGTGCTGGTTGCGATTGAAACGTTGCGCGCCTTAAAGTCTACGCCGCACGATGCGTATTTCGTGTTCACCACGCAAGAAGAGGTGGGCTTACGCGGCGCGACGACTTCCGCATTTGGCGTGGACCCCGATCTCGGCATTGCGGTTGACGTTACAGCGGCAGCGGATACGCCCAATGCGCCTAAAATGGAAATGAAACTGGGCGCAGGTCCTTGTATAAAATTCCAAGAT
>BQMV01000090.1 GCA_022181005.1 Anaerolineaceae bacterium
GGACAGCTCGCACAGTTCCGACTGTGGATATGACAGCGGCGCAGACTGCTATCAGAACAACAATCGTTGCGCTTGAAAAGCAGGGTACGCCTACAGCGTCGCCGACTTTAGCGCCGCCGACTTCGATACCGCCTATATTTACGCTCACAGCGACCGAGACCGTCGTCCCTTTTGAGCCGGCGCCGCCAACCCATACGCCTTCCGTCCCAACCATCTCCGTGACCGTGGCGACGAACTGCCGCTTAGGACCCGGCGTAGAATTTGAACGCGTAGGCATGTTGCTCGTCGGCGAAACGACCGAAATCATCGGACGCGATCCGTTGGGGCAATATTGGTATGTGCGCAATCCGGACATCGGCGCTCCGTACTGCTGGTTGTCGGGACAATACGCCATCATCAGCGGAAACGCTTTTGCACTGCCGCTTCAGCCGCTGCCGCAAGGACAAGCGTTAAACTTCGAAGCTGAATACCGCGGGCAGGGAAAATGCTCCGGTGAATTCTGGGCGAATATCCGCCTGAACAACCCCAGCCGCGGAACGTTCAAGTCCATCGCTATCATCGCAACAGACCAGAGCACAGGCGACGTTTACTCCTATGCCGGCAATGAGTTCTCTCTTAGAGACGACTGCGCGCCGGCGCGCGCCACCGGCGCACTGGAGCCGAGCAAAGCCCTTTTAATCAGCGCGCCCGCCTTCGATTACAACATGAAATGGCATGACATGTCCGTTTCGATTACACTTTGCACCGAGTTGAACATCGGCGGACAATGCGTCACGAAGACGCTTACTTATACGCCGTAATGAGCAAAGGGTTGACGCATCCCCTCTTTCCCCGTAAGATTGTCCCCGCAATAGAACATACATTCAGAAGAATTAACCGCTAAGAGAGTGTTTCTTAAGTCTGAATCGCGCGCACGAAAAGAGCATTCACCACAGAGAACACGGAGTCCACAGAGGATTCTACAAGGTTTTCTCGATGATCTCAGTGTTCTCTGTGATAAAAAAAGAAACACTCTCTAAGCGCGCAAGGAACGCAAAGTTTTTAAAAGTTTTCTTAGCGAACTTCGCGCTCTTGGCGGTTCAAAAAAGGATTTCACTATGGAACTTGGTCTCATCAGAAAAATAGATATCGACACCGAAATGCAACAGGCATACCTCGATTATGCGATGAGCGTGATCGTGGCGCGTGCCTTGCCCGATGCGCGCGATGGACTCAAGCCTGTGCAACGCCGCATCCTCTACGCGATGTACGACATGGGCATCCGTGCCGACTCATCGTATAAAAAGTCTGCGAGAATTGTCGGTGAGGTGCTGGGTAAATATCATCCGCACGGCGACTCGGCGGTGTACGAAGCGATGGCGCGCATGGCGCAGGATTTTTCGATGCGCACCTTGCTCGTGGATGGTCAGGGGAATTTTGGTTCTGTGGACGGCGATCCGCCCGCGGCGATGCGTTACACCGAAGCGCGTCTCACCAACGCCGCGCTCGACATTTTGTTCGACCTCAACAAAGAAACGGTTAACTTCACTCCCAACTTCGACGACACATTAACCGAGCCGAACGTTTTACCTTCCGCGATTCCGAATCTGCTGGTCAACGGCGCGACGGGTATCGCGGTGGGCATGGCGACTTCGATCCCGCCTCATAACCTGAGTGAAGTTGTGGACGCCCTCGTCTACCTGATCGAAAAGTGGGAGAAGCTTGACGACATTGACGTGGAGCAATTGATGAAGTTCGTGCAGGGACCAGACTTCCCGACGGGCGGGTTGATCGTGCAGGAAAAAGACGAAGAGGGAATCGAAGCCGCGTATGGCTCAGGGCGCGGACGTATCACCGTGCAGGCAAAGGCGCACGTCGAGGAAATGGAGCGCGGCAAGAATCGTATCATCGTCACCGAACTGCCGTACATGGTCAACAAGTCGAGTCTCATCGAGCGCATTGCCGATCTCGCGCGCGATGGGTATCTCGAAGGCTTGTCTGACCTGCGCGATGAGTCGGATCGTCAGGGCATGCGCATCGTGCTGGAGATGACGAAGAACGCCGATCCCGATGTCGTCTTGCGCGACCTCTACAAACGCACGCCGATGCAAACCACATTCAGCATCAACCTGCTCGCACTGGTGGACGGCGAGCCGCGCACGTTAACGTTGAAGCAGGCGCTACGCGTCTACGTGGAACACAGGCTGAACGTCGTGAAAAGACGCGCTGAATTCGATCTGGCAAAAGCCAAAGCGCGGGCGCACATCCTGGAGGGATATTTAGTCGCATTGAAGAATCTGGATGAAGTGATCAACATCATCCGCTCCGCCTCGGACGTGGAAACTGCGCGCGCCAAACTGATGAAGCGCTACAAGCTGACGGAGTTGCAGGCGACGGCGATCCTTGACCTGCAATTGCGCCGACTCGCCGCGCTCGAACGCAAGAAGATCGAAACCGAATATAAAGAAGTGAGCGCGGTGATCAAAGAATTGACCGCGTTGTTGAAATCGCCGAAGTTGATGCGCGGCGTTGTGGCGGACGAACTGTTGAAAGTGAAAGCGCAATACGGCGACCGCCGCCGCACGCAGATCGTGACTCTTGGCGAGTCGAAAGACGGCAAGACGACAAAGAAAGCGTTGACCGCGCGCGACCTTCTGCCTGAACAACAAGTGTGGATCGGCGTGACCGACGATGGTTTGGTCTCGCGCACTGCCGACGATAAGCAACCGAAACATTCAGGCAACGACGCGCCGCGCTGGCTGGTGAAAGCCGCGACGACAGACACGATCTATTTCGTGGCGAAGTCTGGACGCGCCGCCGCAGTTGCCGCGCACATCATCCCGCAAGCCGAAAAATTGACGCAAGGCTCGATGTTCTACAAAGTCTCGCCGCTGACGGAAAATGATTCGCTCGCGGCGGTGTTTGCGTTGCCTTCAAGAAAATCTACATTGCCCGAAGAGACGTGCGTACTCACAACAACACGCTTCGGCATGATCAAGAAAAGTTTGATCAGCGAATTGCCAGGACCATCATCACAAACGTTTGTATTGGTCAAAGTGAACGAAGGCGACCGATTAATTTCTGTTGGATTAACCGACGGCAAGAAGAAAGATATCTTCCTCGTCACTGCGCAGGGCATGGCGATACGCTTCAAGGAAGACGACGTGCGCCCGATGGGACTGGTCGCGGCGGGCGTCAACGGCATGAAGTTGGACGACAAAGATGAAGTCATCGGCGCGGAAGTGTTGCCATCCGAAGGTGAAGTGTTCCTGCTCACCAACGACGGCAAAGCCAAACGCGTCGAAGAAAAAGAATTCCCCAAGCAGGGACGTTATGGCAAGGGCGTGATCGCGTGGGAAGTTTCAAGCAAGGAAAAACTGGTCGGCGTGGTGACGGGCAAACCGAATCACATGGCGACCATCCACTTGAGCAAGGGCGCGCCGAAATCAACTCGTTTAGATGCGGCAAG
>BQMV01000091.1 GCA_022181005.1 Anaerolineaceae bacterium
AACAGGTTGAAATCCACTTTCGCGCGGCGCTGTCGTCCTTTGCGAACCGTGTCCACCGCGTGAGGCGCGCAAGCGAGCAACACATCCGCCATAATATCCGCTAATTGGCGCGTCTTCTTCTCATCGAAGCCGCGTTGCGTGATCCACGGCGTGCCAAGCCGAATGCCGGAGGGGTCGAGCGCGTTCTTATCGCCCGGAATTGTATTGCGATTCACCACTACGCCTACCACGTCTAAAATACGCGAAGCCTGATCGCCGCTCAATTTCGTGCCGTCTTCGCCGACGATGCTCGTGCAATCCACATTGACGAGATGCGTATCCGTGCCGCCAAACGGGACGCGCAATCCGCGCTTTTCGAATTGATCTGCCATGGCTTTTGCATTTTTAATGGTTTGGGTTTGGAGTTGTTTGAATTGTTTGGTTTGAGTCAACTTGAACGTCAGCGCAAGAGCCGCGAAGACATTGACGTGCGGTCCGCCTTGTTCGCCGGGGAATACGGCTCTATCCAGTTTCTTCGCAATAGACGAGTCGGTCGTCAATAACACCGCTCCGCGCGGGCCGTCAATGCTTTTATGCGTGGTAGACATGACCACATGCGCATATCCGATCGGCGAAGGGACAACGCCCGCCGCGACCAATCCGCCGACATGCGAAATATCCGCAAGGAAATACGCGCCGACTTCATCCGCAATCTCGCGGAATTTCTTCCAATCAGGCATCCATGAATAGGATGAGTAACCGGCGATCAATAGTTTCGGCTTGTGTTCGTTCGCCAATGCACGGATCGCCGCATAATCGAGCCGTTCATTCTCGTCAATCGTGTAATGCACCGCCTTAAACCACTTGCCGCTTCGATTGACCGATGAACCGTGCGATAAATGTCCGCCATGCAGCAGATTGAGCCCCATGACTGTTTCACCGAGGGGGATTAACGCTTGATAGACGGCGTTGTTAGCGGGTCCGCCGGAGAGCGCTTGCACGTTCACGTAAATTTGATCGGCGGTAATTCCGTTCGCGGCAAAGGTTTGCGCGGCGCGGCGGCGAGCAAGCGCCTCGACCGTGTCCGCATATTCGACTCCTTTGTAGTAGCGCGGGTCGCTGTTGCGGCGATACTCCGTCAAGCGCGCAGGATAATCGAGGATTTCGTCATCGTCCATCCAACGCGTATCTTCATCGGGATAGCCTTCGGCATAGATGTTCTGAAACGCAGACGATAACGCCTCTCGCACTGCCAACGGGGCTGTCGACTCAGAAGCGATGAGGATCAATTTGCGGGCTTGCCGCTCTTGTTCAAGTTGCATCAGTTTGTATACGTCGGGGTCGAGTTTGGCAAGGTTTCCGCGGAATAGATAATCGGTCATGATCTGTCTCCAAAGAAAATTTTTTAGGCGTTTGAATTGTAGAACGGCTTACAAGGCGGGTCAAGTGCGCCGCCTGCGGCGACTTGCATTTAACGCGGCGATCACTTAAAGTCTAAACTGCGAATAGCCCAACGCGATCAACTCGCGCGGAATGCCAAGCAAATTTGTGAAGAGCAATATGACCAACCCGAACGCCTGCCCAACAAATGGCACAAACCATAGCAAGAGGAAGACGATCCAAGTAAACGCGCCGCGAATCGGTTGCATGCGCATGCGCAGGTTCTGCGATAAGAAAGGTTCGATCACGCCATACCCATCGAAAGGCGGGACGGGAATCAAGTTCAAGACAACCGCCATGATCTGTAAATAAGCGAGGAAAGCCAGCCCCGGTCCCAACGCGGTCAACCCAACCGAAGTAAACCTCAGCGCGAGCGCGAGAAGGATGGCAATCGTCACGTTTGCCATCGGTCCCGCCAACGACACGGCGCTGCGCCAGTAATCGTTTCGCAGTCTCCACGTTTCGATATATACGGCGCCGCCGGGCAAGCCGATCCCGCCCATAAGAAGAAAAAGAAGCGGCAACAAGAGCGAGAACACAGGATGGGTATACTTCAGCGGGTTGAACGTGAGGTAGCCTTTTTCGCGCACGGTCCAATCGCCGCCGTAATAGGCGACCAGCGCGTGTGAGAATTCATGCAAGCATAAAGAAAAAATCCAACCGCCTAAAACGACGAAAAAGGTGAGGAGGTTCATCGGTTCACTCCGAACGCTTCAATCTCTTTTTGCATAATCTCGACCGGGAAATCTGCGCCATGCGCAGGATAGACGCGCTGAATTTTCATAGGCAAAATTTTCTTCCAACTTTCAACAACCATGCCAATATCTTCGGCAAGGATGGGCAAACCGGGCGTAAGGCGCAAATACCAATCGTTCATCGCCATGTCGCCGACAAACCCTTCGCCGGAATCGAGCAACACGCTCATATGCCCCATTGAATGACCGGGTGTGTAGATTGCTCTTGCAGGGATGCCGTATTCTTCCAGCGATACGCCTTCGTCGCCAAGGACAACGTCCACTTTGACCGGCGGCAAATGGATGCGGAGCAGACTGCGCGCCAACGCCGACATCGCTTTTCCGTAGCCGTTAACACCGGGCGGAAACAACGGCTCGCCCGTTTCAACCCAAGCCTGATCGCGATAATGAACGGCGACCTTTGCGCCGGTCATCTGTTGGATCGGAGACAGCGCGCCGATATGATCCCAATGCCCATGCGTGAGGAGAATTAAGGAGATGTCTTTCGGCTCCACGTTCAACGCGCGAAGACCCCTCACGAACGCCTTCGCACTTCCTTGCGCGCCCGCATCCACTAGAACGGTTCGTTCGCCGCGCAAGAGAAAACTATTGCAGATTCCCAACGGGATTCGATGAAAAGAAAAGCTCATATCGTCTGTCCTTGAAAGCGATGATCGTCGTGCGTTGCATCCATTATAACTGCGCCGCAGTCATTGACCGCTCCACTGTTCCGCATACCAGCGGATATATTCCTCCACATGCGCCGACCAGTAGGCTTCTGTATGAGCGCCGCTGTACAGCCGCCATTCGTGAGGAATTTCGAATTTCATCAACAACGCTTCTATTTGTCGCGCCGAGGCAAGTTCTAGGTCGTTTCTGCCGATGTCCATAAATACAGCAGGGACAGCGTCGGGAGATAACGCACGGAGCCAAAATTCCACCTGCGAAGCGTTGCGTTGAAGGATCGCCAGCTAATGCAAACCAATAACGCCGAACAGGTCGGGACGGGTAAACCCAAGTTGCAACGCCCAGCCTGCGCCGCGAGACAGCCCGCCAATGGCGCGGAAGCGCGGAGTGGAAATAGTCCGGTAGGTTCGGTCAATGAACGGAATTAAATGATCCGCCAACCGCTC
>BQMV01000092.1 GCA_022181005.1 Anaerolineaceae bacterium
TGCAGAGCGCGGCAGACATCGTCAACACCTATTCAGAAAGCGAACTGGCAGATGTGCTGTACGAATTCGGTGAAGAACGCGACTCTCGCAAACTCGCGCGAGCTATCGTGAAAGCCAGACCGCTTCACACAAAGGGACAGCTGGTCGCAGTCATCGAAGCCGTTTCCCCCCGTAAAGGGAATCGTCTTCACCCTGCGACGCGAACGTTCCAAGCGTTGCGCATCGCAGTGAACGACGAGTTGGCGTCGGTGGCGAAAACGCTCCCGCAAGCCGTAACCAGCCTCCACGTCGGAGGCAGACTTGCAGTGATCTCCTTCCACTCGCTGGAAGATCGAATCGTCAAAGATTTTTTTAGAGAACAAAGCAAAGACTTGGTCAATCCGCCTTACGAAAAATTATATGAAATGGAACGCAAGGCGACGATCAAAGAGGTAAACCGAAAACCGATTTTGCCCTCGGAAGAAGAAACGAACAACAATCCGAGAGCGCGCAGCGCGAAACTCCGCGTTGCCGAAAAAATTTGATGTAGGGGCGGGGTCTTCCCGCCCACCGACCAATCGCCCAAATATAAAGGTCGTTATGCAAGTAACACAGATTATCCATGCTTATAAACAAGCCCCGTGGCGCGTTCAGCGCCAATATACGGGCGCGTTTTTGCTTATCGTGATCGGCGTTGCAATGATTGCGGCGCTGTATCTCATGGTCTCTGCGCGCGCGGCAATTACTGGACGTGAGATTCAAAGCCTGCGAGATGAAATCACCGTAACGCGGCGCATCAATGCCGACCTTGAAGCGCGGATCGGCGATCTGACCTCGACAAGCGCAATGCAACAGCGCGCCCGCCAGTTGAATTATCGTCCGGTGCTGCCGGGCGAATTGGAGTATTTGGCTGTGCCGAACTTTTTCGTCCCTGAGCCGGCGATTCTTCTCGCGGCGCAGGATACGACCGAGTTTGAACGCATTGTTCCGCCGGAGTACACGCAATCGTTGATCGAATGGTTTGACGAACGCATTCGCTTGGGAGGCGCGCAGTAATATGCGTCAACAGTATGCGATCCGTTCGCTATTTCTTATTTTCTGCTTTGCGTTGGCGGGGCTGGGCATTCTCGCGCAAATGATCCGTATTCAGAGCAGCGAGCAGGCGTCGGTCTTCCTCTCGCAAGGCGATCTGTACGCCGGTGAGTTTCGGACGTTCTATCCCGAACGCGGGTTAATCTATGACCGCAACGGTTACCTGCTCGCTGGCAACCGGACGGTCTATGAAGTAGGCGTGAACTTATCCGATTTGAGCGATCCCGAATCGGTTGCATACAACCTCAGCGTATACCTCGGACTAACGTATGACGAAGTGTATAACCGGCTGACTGATTTTCCCGATACGTGGCGCTATGTTGTGATTCAGGATTATGTGGATGCGGACGTTGTTGCTTCGTTGCAGGAGCTCGTTCAACAGATGAAAGACGTCGGCGATCGGCGTTTGAACGGGATTGCGTTTCATCCGCATTTTCAGCGCAGTTATCCTGAAGATGCGCTTGCCTCGAATGTGCTGGGTTTTGTCGCGCGCGATGGTCGCGGATATTTCGGCATTGAAGAGAAGTATAACGACTTGCTGGCTGGCAACCCGGTGCAGGTTTGGGTGCCGAACGACCCGAACAAAGCCACTGAAATCCCGCGTGTTCCGAACGGCACCGATCTGGCGCTGACGATCAACCGTGATTTGCAAGCGCGCGTCGAATCTATCCTGGATGATTCGCTGGTCCAATACGGCGCAGCGAACGGCGCGATCGTGGTGATGGATCCGCGCAATGGAGAGATTCTGGCGATGGCGACGACTCCGCGCATGGATTTGAATAATTACAATGCGTACTTCTCTTTGTACGATAACGGAAGCCAGTACAACCGCGTTGTGAACATGGCGTATGAGCCCGGCTCGGTGTTGAAAATTTTGACGATGGCGGCGGCGATTGATAATGGAACCGTTGTGCCGCAGACGACATTTTTGGATACCGGCTCGATTCAGATCGGCGGCGCGGTCGTTTGGAACTGGAATCGCGATTCATGGGGGCTGCAAGACATGACCGGTTGCCTGCAGCATTCGTTGAACGTGTGTATGACCTGGCTTTCTACTCAGATGGGTCCGAGTGTGTTCTATGGTTACATGGAACGTTTTGGGCTAGGGCGCCGCACCGGCATAGATCTTGCCGATGAGGCGTTGGGCAGGCTTAAAACCCCCGGCGATTCGGATTGGTATATTGTTGACCTCGGCACGAACGCCTTTGGACAGGGCGTCTCAGTCACTGCGATGCAAATGTTGATGGCGTCTTCTGCCTTTGCCAATGATGGGAAGATGGTCACGCCGCATGTTCTATATTCCATGCTGCGCGACGGACATCAATATAACGTTCCTTCGCAGCACGGCGGTTCGCCGATCTCTGCGCAAACGGCGCGCACCTTGAATAACATGCTGGCAAACTCGCTTGAAGCTGAAGCCTCCAGCGCGTTGTTGCCGGGTTATCGTGTGGCGGGCAAAACCGGCACCGCTCAAATCCCCACCGATTATGGCTATGATCCTTCCAAAACGAATGCGTCTTTCATCGGTTGGGGTCCGGTGGACGACCCGCAATTTATGATCTATATCTGGCTCCAGCAACCCACGTCATCGCCGTGGAGTTCGGAGACTGCCGCGCCTGTCTTCTCTAAAGTTGCCGAACAGACCGTGATTCTGCTTAATATCCCGCCCGATAATGTCCGTCTGGCGCTTTCATCGAAATAATAACATGTTGACTATTGCAGATGTAATTGAAGCCATTACAAGCCTTCGCCCCTCTTGCGCCGATGTGATCACGGAGGGGGTGATCGATTCGCGCCAAGCGAGTCCCGGCTCGTTGTTCATCGCTATTCCCGGCGAGAAAGTAGATGGACACGATTTCATTGCCGAGGCGTTTAGACGAGGAGCGTCGTTTGCATTAGTTCAACGAGATGTGGACGCTTCCTTCCGAACCTTTGACCTGCGCGCGCCATTCTCGCTTGAATCCTTTGTCGAGACGGAATACACGCCTCCATTCTGCTTACGCGTAGAGAATACTATTGCTGCGTTGCAACAGATCGCTCGTTTTTGGCGGCGTAAAATGGATGTGCGCGTTATCGGCGTAACCGGCAGCGTGGGGAAGTCCACCACGAAAGAACTTATTGCCGAAGTGTTGGGCGTGCTTTACCATACATTGAAAAGCCCCG
>BQMV01000093.1 GCA_022181005.1 Anaerolineaceae bacterium
TGCCGGTCAAAGAAGATATGATCGCCGCCGCCGGCGCGTTGATTGATGAAAATATCGCGCCATGGCAATCGCAAACCGGCAAACCGTTCATTCTCGGACTCTCGTACCCGTCTTCCACGTATTCGGCGACCGGTTGTATTCCAAGCGGCGGCGCTTGCCTCGATTGGACCGCGCTCAACCGTCCCAATGCGGATATAGACGCTGTCAGCCTTGACCTACAGCAACAAGTGGATATTTACGATGCGATTCTCAACGCAATGAATTCGCGCAGCTGGGTCAGCGGTTTCGTCAGCCGCGGTTATTTTGAGCCGGTGGAACTGCAAGATAAATCCGCATCCATTCACGGCAAACCAGCGCGCGACCTGCTTTGGTATTGGTTTCCACGATTGTTGGGAAATGTCAAATAGAAGAATGCGACTACAATCACAACTACAAATATTTATCTTGGAGGATCTATGTCTCGCACAAAAACTATTCTAAAACGTATAGGGGTCGGTGTTTTGATTCTCGTCATCTTGCTCAGCGCGGGAGGCGGGTTCTACTTCAAGAGTTATCTCCCGAACATCGTCGCGCCGAAATCCTTCTCGCAAATTGACGGGACAATTCAACTCACAGGTCTTGATGCGCCTGTCAACGTCTATCGCGACGCGATGGGCGTCCCCCATATTTATGCGTCTACAACGCACGATCTATTCTTCGCGCAGGGATACGTCCACGCGCAAGAGCGGTTCTGGCAAATGGACTTCTGGCGGCATATCGGCTCCGGCTCGCTTTCCGAGATGTTCGGCGCAGGTCAAGTGGAGACAGACGCCTTCCTTCGAACATTGGGCTGGCGCAAAACCGCCGAAGCCGAATGGAATGCGCTGGATGCCGACTCGCAAGCCATTTTGCGAGCTTATGCAGACGGCGTAAACGCGTATATCAAAGATAAGCCCGCCAATGAACTCAGTTTGGAGTACGAGATTCTAGGGCTGCCGATCCTCAGCCCCGATTACAAAGTCGCGGAATGGACGCCGATCAATTCGCTGACATGGGGCAAGGCAATGGCGTGGGACCTGCGCGGCAACATGGATGAAGAAATCGAGCGCGCCGTCATGTTGAAGACGCTTACTCCCGAGCAAGTCGCCCAACTCTTTCCGTCCTATCCCGACGATCATCCTGTTATCGTCAACAAGATCGGGGTCGGGGGAACCGCAGTCTCGTCGTCAAGCGCAACCGCTCAAGCGTTCAATTACGCTGAACTGGCGCTCGATCAACTTTCCTACAATATTGGTCTGCTCGAACCAATTCTCGGAAAGTGGAGTCGTGAAATCGGCTCGAACTCATGGGTAATCTCCGGTGCGCTCACCGACACCGGAACGCCCTACCTCGCTAATGATCCGCACCTCAGCATTCAAATGCCATCGATCTGGTATCAAATTGACTTGCAATGCGAGGTCAAGAACGAGAATTGTCCTTTCCAAGTGGCAGGTTTCTCATTCGCAGGCGTACCGGGCGTGGTAATCGGTCATAACGACAAGATTGCTTGGGGCTTCACGAATGTCGGTCCTGACGTGATGGATCTGTATATTGAAAAGGTGAATCCAGATAACCCGAATCAATACGAGGTCAACGGCGAATGGGTGGATATGCTCTCCTACGAAGAAACTATTCAGATTGCGGGCGACAAAACGCAAACGCTCACGGTGCGCAGCACACGGCATGGACCAATCATCTCAGACGCGTTCGGTCCCCTCAAGAACACAGGCGATCCTGAGAACAAGGATTTCGTTCCGTTTAAAGATCGCAGCGGCGTTGAACTGCCCGACAACTACGTCATCGCATTACGGTGGACGGCGTTAACGCCCTCTACGCCTTTTGAAGCCATCTGGGGCTTCGATGCGGCTGAAAACTGGGAAGATTTCCGCAACGCTGCAAGCAACTTCCATGTGCCGGCTCAAAATCTGGTCTATGCGGATGTGGAGGGCAACATTGGCTACCAAATGCCCGGCGATGTTCCAATTCGTAGAAACGGAAACGGTTCTATGCCTGTGCCCGGCTGGACGGATGAGTATGAGTGGACCGGCTATATTCCGTTCGAGGAATTGCCCTACACGTTCAACCCCGCCGAAGGCTACATCGTGACCGCTAACAATCAGGTCCCGCCGCGCGATTATCCCTATTTAGTGACGGTTGACTGGGATTATGGTTTCCGCGCCAATCGTATTTTAAATATGATCCAAAATGCGCCGGGCAAGATTGACGTCGCTTACCTGCAACAGATGCACGGCGATTCATACGATGCAATGGCGGCGTTCTTCACGCCGATCATGCAAAATGCGGGCTGGAAATTCGATACAAAGAACGAGTCTGCGGCTTTCGACGCGCTGCAAGGCTGGGACTATCAAGACCGAATCGAATCGACTTCAGCGGCAGTCTTTAACGCCTTCTGGCGCGCTCTGCTGAAGAACACATTCAACGACGATATGCCCGAGAAGCGCTATTTCGCCGACGGCGGCGCGCGTTGGAACGAAGTCTTGCGTCACATGGCGCAGAATCCCAACGACCCATTCTGGGACGATAAAGCCACTCAAGACGTCGTCGAAACCATGCCGGATATGATGAGGAAATCTTTTTCAGAAGGCGTTTCTGAGCTGGAAGAAATGCTCGGCAAAGACGTATCTAAATGGCGTTGGGGCGATCTGCATACTTCCACGTTCCGTAATGGGACTTTGGGAGAATCGGGCATCTTCTTAATCGAAGATTTGTTCAACCGTGGACCATTCCCAACCGGCGGAGGCGACGCGCTCGTGAACGCTACCGGCTGGTCGGTAAACGATGGTTACGAAACTAACTGGCTGCCATCTATGCGTATGATCGTTGATTTGGGCAATTTAAATAAATCACTGACCGTTCATACCACCGGTCAATCGGGTCATGCGTATCACCCGCACTACGCCGATATGGCGAGTCTGTGGGCAAACAGCAAGTATTATCCGATGTGGTGGGAACAGCAATCCGTCATCGCAGACGCCGAAGGGCATTTGGTGTTGATGCCGAAATGAATTTAGCAGGGCGAGATACGAGATCGGAAGAGCGTCGTGTAGGGAAAGAGTGTAGATCTCGGTGTCCGCGGTATCATTACAAAAAAAAATATAACATCTTGATGCT
>BQMV01000094.1 GCA_022181005.1 Anaerolineaceae bacterium
TCTTTTTTTTTTTCAAGCAGAAGACGGCATACGAGATAAGGCCACGTGACTGGAGTTCAGACGTGTGCTCTTCCGATCTTCTTTGCGCTTGATCCTGAAACATCCCATCAACTGACTCTGAATGCGTTGCGCCTCGCAGGAAATTTTCCACTTTCCAATTGGTTTCTTACGCAACTCTATAAAACTGAATCGAAACCTGTTCAGGCGTTTGGATTAACGTTCAAGAATCCTATCGGTCTCGCGGCGGGATATGACAAGGACGGAGTTGCCGTTCGCGGACTCGCCGCGCTGGGATTTGGTCACATCGAAATCGGCACGGTCACGCCGAAGCCTCAGGCTGGGAATCCGC
Organism: Anaerolineaceae bacterium; assembly: GCA_022181005.1. GTDB lineage: Bacteria > Chloroflexota > Anaerolineae > Anaerolineales > Villigracilaceae > Defluviilinea. The sequence goes on from BQMV01000094.1 coordinate 350, forward strand.
GTCCGCGCGTGTTTCGGCTGGCAGAGGATGAGGCGGTGATCAATCGGATGGGGTTTCCTTCTCAGGGCATGTCGAAGGTTGCAGGTCGAATGTCGAAGGTCGGAAGTCAGAAATCTGTGATCGTTGGCGTGAATTTGGGAAAAAATAAAGACACGCCGCTGGAAGAAGCCGCGCGCGATTATGTTGAGTTGATGAAGGTGTTCGCTCCGCTGGCGGATTATTTGACCATTAACATCTCATCGCCGAACACCATCGGTTTGCGTCGTTTACAGAATCGCGAGATGTTGGAAAACTTGCTCGGTCAGATCAACTTGGAACGTGAGACTTGGAACCTGAAACTTCCAATCCTTGTAAAGATTTCTCCCGATCTGTCTGATGAAGAATTGGATGATGCAATCGGAGTCATCCTCGATAAAAAAATGGACGGCATCATCGCCGCGAACACAACGCTGTCACGCGAAGGAGTGCGATCAAACTTGAAGGGCGAAACAGGCGGACTAAGCGGCAATCCGCTCAAAGGTCGGAGCGAAGCGGTTTTGAGTCGGGTGGTGAAGCTTGTTCATGAGAGAGTTCCCATCATCAGTGCGGGCGGAATTGCGAGTCCTGAAGAGGCAAAGAAAAGACTCGCCTTGGGCGCGAGTCTTGTTCAGGTATATACGGGCTTGGTCTATCGCGGACCGGGGCTGACGAAACAAATTATAGAAAGTTTATAAAATGGGCGCAAACGCCCGCTGCAACACTGTAATATGGAAGCTTTTGCTTAAAGTTGAATAAACTGTAAGAATCTTCGCTCTTTTTTTATGGTATAGTTTTGTCGCAATGGATGAAAAAATCACAATTATCGAAGGACCGCCGCCTATTTTCGAGGCGGTAAATGACGGCTGGGCGTTGGGGCTGAACGAAAGCGCTCAATATTTTAGCCCTGCGCTGACTCGTCTGCGGACGTTTAATGGGCCCGCGTTGGTCGAACGCTGTTACAGAGCGTGGAATGCGAAGGCTCCCATTCATCTTTATTATCGCGACGATGACGGAGAAGAACAACACGCGCCTATCTTTGCAGCGCGCAACGTGGAAACGTCCGATGGGCATGTGTTGTTGCTGTGGGTGCATCTTAATGGCGATCAGGTTGAATATGAATTCGACGGCGAAGACGATGCTGATGAGGATTTCTATGAGTAATGTAATGCCGGCTGGACGAAAACCTTAGCCAGCATTTTGAACGGCGCTGATTAGCGTATTGACGGTTAATTGAGTCTCGTGATACCCTTACGCTATGGAAACGATGACGGGACAACAATCCATCGCGTTCTATTTTTCTAACAACGGGCTTCCCTTTGGGATGCCCGTTTATATTATCAGTTTAGGAGTGAACGTATCATGTCAGAAAACACAAACGCTTTTCAAATCGCGCAGCAACAATTCGACCATGTTGCCGGACAGTTAAATTTAGACGCGGGCGTACGCGAGGTGTTGCGCTGGCCCTCGCGTGAATTTACCTTCCGCATTCCTGTGCGAATGGACGATGGCGCGCTTCAGGTATTCACCGGCTTTCGCGTGCAGCACAATGATGTGCGCGGACCTGGCAAAGGCGGCATCCGTTTTGCGGCGAATGAAACCCTCGACACTGTGCGCGCTCTTTCCATGTGGATGACGTGGAAATGCGCGGTGGTGGATATTCCGCTGGGCGGCGGCAAGGGCGGGGTCGTCGTGGACCCGTCGAAATTATCTGTCGGCGAGAAGGAACAACTTTGTCGCGGCTGGGTGCGGCAGATGGTCAAAAATATCGGACCGCGGCAAGATATCCCCGCGCCGGACGTTGGCACCAATGCGCAGATGATGGGCTGGATGATGGATGAATATTCCAAATTGACCGGCGAGTTTACGCCGGGTGCGTTCACCGGTAAACCGGTCGGCAGCGGCGGTTCGCAAGGGCGCACGGAAGCGACCGGCTTCGGCGTCATCTACACGATTCGCGAAGCGATGAAACAGCTTAAGATAGATCCGAAGAAAGCGACCGCATCAATTCAAGGTTTCGGCAACGTCGCACGTCATGCCGCTATCGGGTTTACCGAAATTCTGGGCGGACGCGTGGTTTGCGTATCTTGTTGGGATCGCAACGATAAAAAATCCTACACATATAGCCACAAAGACGGCGTGGATGCGCATTTCCTCTTTTCGATCACCGACCCTTACGGTACGATCGATAAGGAAAAGGCGCTTGCCGCCGGGTATGTCGCTGAGGACGGCGATGCATGGATTGCCAAAGATGTGGACGTTTTGATTCCCGCCGCGCTTGAAAATCAGGTCAACGCCGATACAGTTCAGAAAATTTCCAAGACCGTGAAAATTTTAGCGGAAGGCGCGAACGGTCCCACCACGCCGGAAGCGGACGAACATCTTAAAGAGATGAAGATTTTCACCGTTCCCGATTTCCTCTGCAACGCTGGCGGCGTAACGACTTCGTATTTCGAAGGCGTACAAAACGACATGAACTTTTATTGGGCGAAGCAAGAAGTCTTTGATCGTCTCGACGCGCGCATGACCGAGGCATTCCATGGCGTTTTGAAGATGTCGCAAGATAAAGGCGTAGGCATGCGCGATGCGGCATACATGGTTTCCATTCAGCGCGTGGTAGACGCGATGCGGTTGCGCGGTTGAGATCGGAAGAGG
>BQMV01000095.1 GCA_022181005.1 Anaerolineaceae bacterium
CTGCGTCCCGCCGCCGGGCAAACGGAGAACGGCGACGCCGCTGACGTTTGCGACGGCTTGCAAGGTCTGACTTTGGACGAGGATGAAAACAGTTTGCGAACCGCTGGATCGTGCAATAGGCGTCGCCACGAATGCGCGCGCGCGAAGCGATAACACCGGGTTGATGGTTGCGTCTTGCGGCGCGAGCGGGCTAAGTTGCGCGGCATCTTCTTTCAACGCGTCGAAATAGATTCTGCCGAGATCGGTGAGCGCGACGCGATTTTGAAACTGCTCGGCGCGCCATTCAAAACGCGCATATTCGAAGTATTGTATGAACGCGTCGCCTTGTTGCTCAGCGGGCGCGACTGGAACCCCGAATTGCGTTGCGCCTCCGTTCGCTTTGTAGAAATCTAGGAAAGCGTAACAAACAGGTGTGCCGCTAAACATCTCGCACGCAAATGGATTCTTTGCTTCCAGCGGAGCGGCAGGTTGATACAATGCGCGCCCTAATGGCGTTAAGGCTATATCGTTGGCGGAGGTTAATTCGAAACGCGCGCGCTGAAAATATTGCACGGTCTTCCCGTCGCGTGAAACGAATTGCTCAGTGATTGGATAGCCGTATACAAGATTTGGCTCGCGGGCTTGGTTGTAAAACTTAAGAAATTCTCCTTGAACGTTATGCCCTGTTTCGGCAAAAAACTTCACGCCTGTATCTTGCGCGCGCACGCTTTCTCGCGGCGTCCACAAGGCGGCTGAGGCAAGAAGTAGAAACGCGATTATTCTTAGCGCTTTCATTGACTTGATTATACTCATGTTGCGCGACGTTTCTCGTTACTTTTGCGCGAGCAGCGCCTCCACGATCCGCTTTGCCGCGCGCCCGTCGCCATACGGATTTGCCGCTTTCGACATTTGCGCATACGCAGACGCGTCGTCGAGCAGGCGATGCGCTTCCTCTACAATTCGATTCGTTTCTGTCCCGACAAGTTTGAGCGTTCCCGCCGCGACGCCTTCCGGACGTTCGGTCGTCTCGCGCATTACCAACACAGGGACGCCAAACGTCGGCGCTTCTTCTTGAATTCCGCCCGAGTCGGTCAGAATCAGCGCGGCGCGTTTCATCAAATGCGCGAGCGGAAGATATTCCAGCGGCGGCAGAAGCATGATATGTTCCACGCCGTTCAAAATTCGGTTGACCGGTTCCTGCACGTTTGGATTTAAGTGGACGGGATATACAATTTCGACATCTTTGCGCGCGGCGAGTTCGCGCAGCGCGCGACAGATATTTTCGATCGGCTCGCCGAAGTTCTCCCGCCGATGCGCAGTGACGAGAATCAGTTTCTTCGCCTTTGTGCCTTGCATACCCGCTCTTTCTGCTAGTTCTGTGATTTCCTGCGGTTCGTCTTGATTGACCACAAATTTTAATGCGTCAATGACCGGGTTGCCGGTTACAAAGACCTTTTCAGGTTCAACGCCTTCGTTGAGCAAGTTTTGTTTCGACCATTCCGTGGGTGCGAAGTGTAGATCGGCTGCGACGGTCGCCAGACGGCGGTTGATCTCTTCCGGGAACGGATGCCACTTGTTGTGTGTCCGCAAACCGGCTTCCACATGACCGAAATGGATTCTGCGATAGAACGCTGATAGCGAGGCGGTTAGAACGGTGGTGGTATCGCCGACGGCGAGCATCCAGTCGGGCTTGAATTCTTCCAACACAGATTCGAGATGAGTGAGAATCCCCGCGCTAAGCTGCGCCAGCGACTGCCCCTCGCGCATGAGATCGAGATCGTAGTCGGGTTGTATCTCGAATAATCTCAGCGCTTGATCGAGCATTTGACGATGTTGAGCGGTGACGCATACCCGCGCTTCGATCCCCGGCGTTTGTTTGAGCAAGCGAACGATAGGCGCCATTTTGATGGCTTCGGGGCGGGTGCCGAAGACAGAGAGGATTTTCATTTCGATTTGGCGTCGCCAAGGCGGTGAAGCGAGAAGCCTGCCGCTTGCCAATCTTTTAGATTCCACGCGTTGACCGCGTCAATCGCGATCCGCGCTTTGGTTTTGGACGCAACGCTTGCAGGGTCTAGGCTGCGGAATTGAGAATGGTTAACGAGCAGCAGAATTGCGTCCACGTCTTTAATCGCGGAATCAAAATCGGCTGCCATGTCAATTCCTTCGAGTTTGGCGCTTGGCGCAAAAGGTTCCCATGCGCGGACGATGGCTCCATCCTTTTGCAGCAGGCGAACGACCTCGACAGCGGGGCTTTCGCGTAAGTCGTCTACATCGGGCTTGTACGCGAGACCCAGCGCGGCGATGCGTTTATTTCTTAATTCGCCAAACGCTTGCTGCGCCTTGTCAACGACAAAATGAGGCTGTTCATCGTTGACCTTACGCGCCTGATAGATCAGCGCAGAAACCTCGGGAGCGGCTTCGACAAAGAACCACGGGTCTACGCTGATACAGTGTCCGCCGACGCCCGGTCCGGGGCTGAGAATATTGATGCGTGGGTGCAGGTTAGCGAGGCGGATGGCTTCCCAGACGTCCACGCCGAATTTTTCGGCGAGCCGCGCAAATTCGTTAGCGAGGGCGATGTTTACATCGCGCGTTGCGTTTTCCATGATCTTGACCATCTCGGCGGTGGTCGCGTCCGTTTCATGGATCTCGCCTTGGACGAATGTTTTATACAGATCGCGCGCGGCTTGCGCCGATTCGGGCGTTATGCCCCCGATAATGCGCGCATTGTTCACGAGCTCATAAAGAAGATTGCCCGGCAACATGCGCTCTGGCGAATAGCACAGGTGGAAGTCAATCCCCGCTCGCAGGTTCGAGCGTTCTAATATGGGCGCGACCAACTCGATGGTCGTGCGAGGCGGCGAAGTCGATTCGAGGATCACGCGGTTGCCCTTCCGCAAAAAAGGGAGAATCGCTTCGGCGGCTTAAGCTACTGCGCGCATGTCCCCGCGTTTGAATCGGTTTCCGTTGTACTTGCCGAATTTTTCATT
>BQMV01000096.1 GCA_022181005.1 Anaerolineaceae bacterium
TAAGGTCTTTTGAGGGCGAAGGATAAGATAAACCAATACGCCAGGCAACCATAACGTCGCCACAAGCAGCGTTGCCAGCGTCTGCGCCAACGGATCGCGCGCGCGCGCGCGAATATCGCGATACGTCCATATGACCAATGAAATCCATAATGCCGCAAAGAAAGCCCCGGCAAACGCCGTGAACACAAGCAGGAAATTACTGAGGAAGGAAGGATCAAGAGTCATACCGATTCAGGTCCGATTTAACGCCGCGGCTGAAGAATAAAAAACGAACGTATTCATCCAAGCATCGCCGCAAGCAGGGACTATTTTATCCTATCTTAGGGCCAATAATGATGGAAACTCCATTCGCCGTCGCCTTGATCCACATCTGAACGCAACCCGATAACTTCATAAAAAGTAATGCCCGGGCGCAGCGGAATCGGGTCGTTCGAAAGCGTCGTCAGCAACAACGGTTGATCCAAATCCGTCCGTTGCCAACGGGCAAGGAAGCCCTCGCCGTCGCGGAAGAGATACGCTTCGCCCGAACCGTTCAAGTCAATTTGAAAGACTTCGTCGTCTCTATCATAGGAATTGGCGAAGGTGTGATTCGCAAATAAAACAACTACGTTCGCCGCGTGAACTTGCTCGCCGGTCACGCGATCCATCAACGCTTCATAAATCTCCCCGCCTTTGCGGCTGTCAGCCGTCTCTTGATAGCGATAATAGAGATGAGTCTCAGGAGCATATTCCCAATAATGATATGAATCCACCGAATAATAGGTATACACTCGCACACCGGGCAGATCGCCCCTTGGCGCCGACTCGCTAAAATATTCGGCGCGCAGCATGGGATGGTCGTCGTCCATGCCGTTATGCGCCGCGCAATCTTTCCAGCGAGTCGTATCGAAGTACGAGTTATTATATTGCTCCACTGTGTGCGCGCGCTCCGCTAGAAAATGAAACGGCGGACATAATCCATTTGTAGGCGTAACGAGAAACCGCGCAAAATCGCTTGAGCGGAAATAGTTCAACTCGCGCGGGTCGGCAAATTTAAACACTAGATACGCTTGATACATGCGCTGAACGTGTTCGTCGAAATAACGCCCCGAACGGACCGGTCCCACCCACTCCGAATCATTCCCATAAAACACCGCTACAAAACGGGTCAACTCAGATTCAATGTAATATTCAAAAACCTGATCGGCAAGCGTCAGCCCCGATTGCGGGCGCATATAACGCGGATAGTTTGCCACCTTAACGGCGATCGGGCGGCGATCTAATAACACCGGGGCAGCTGGCGGCAAACCCGTCAACGGATTTAACGCTTCGGAAGGCTTCTGCGCTTCGCTAGGCGCGGACGTCTCCATCGGCGTGACAACAAGCGTCGGAGTCGAAGAAGCGGCTGACGCGACGCGTTCCTGCACCAACGTAGGCGCATCCTGAACGGCAACGCTTTGCGTTGCCGACCCGCCGCATCCGTTCAGAAGCGACAAGCCCGCTAAAATAAAAACGTAAGGAAAGCGCGCTGACATGGCTGTAAATATACCGTATTTCTATCTTTGCCCGAAAAACGAATCCCCCGTTTCGCTGTTTCCATAATTCCACAAGGCGGCTATAAACTATCTGCGCTTCATCCACGCGGGACGGAGGTTTGCTGCCTTCTTGTACACCGGGCAATTTTTTTGATGCGCGCCCTGCAAATACCCCGCAGACATGAGGAACTCGTTGACGATCTCGCCGCCGGTGAAGACGAATGTTTTCTTGAAAAGTTTCGTCCACTCATCCTTTGAACGCGGATGATGCGCGTCGAGCCAGCCTTTGAACGAGCCGAACTCCTTTTGCAACTTCTGAATCCGTTTTGCGTTTTCAATCGCCGCGTCCACTTTCAGGCGGTTGCGGATAATTCCCGCGTCGGCAAGGAGGCGAGCGCGGTCTTTCTCGCCAAACTTCGCCACCTTTGCAATGTCAAATCCGCGATAGGCTTTGCGGAAGTTATCCGTCCGCTTCAGAATCAGAATCCATGAAAGCCCCGCTTGGTTGATCTCAAGGATCAATCGCTCGAAGAGCAGGTTATCGTCATCGAGCGGGAATCCGTATTGTGTGTCGTGGTAATTCTTGTTGAATAAATCCTCAGGGTGTGAATGGACGTAATCGCAGTAAGTGGTTGTCATAAGTCTATCGCCATGATCGGAAGAACTCGCAACGAGCCATCCACTTCGGACTGTCGTTCGCCGATCTTCCTCATTCCCATTTTCTCATAAAATCCCAGCGCGTTCGGGTCTGCTTCGAGTTGCAGGGGCTGGTAACCGCGTCCGCGCGCAAGAGCCGTTGCATGATGAAACAACTCTTTGCCTACTCCCCTCCCGATGTATTCAGGCAAGACCCAAAGATTTTCGATCCACGCGATTCCGTTGTTGTAATCCAACGTATAAAACGCGACGGGCTTCCCAACGTCAATAGTCGCCCAGCCTTCATGCTCTTCAAAGTAATCAGGGGTGAAGGTCAATTGCGGAGTCCAGATTTCCATCCATCGTTCGGGGTAATTCCAATGTCTCTTGGCAGAGACGGCTATCTGTGTAAGAGAATCTGCATCTGAAGGGATCGCGCGTCGAATCGTTGTCATATAAAAATTCGCGTAATTCGCGGCAAAAGAGAATCAACCCACTCTTCGCATCTCTCTCGGCATATCGGACAACACATCCGAGCCCGATTCGGTGATGACCACATTATCTTCGATGCGCACGCCGTTTCGTCCTGCTAAATAAATTCCAGGCTCAACCGTGAACGCCATGCCAGGTTCGAGCAGTTGCAAATTATCGCCACGCATGTAGGGGTCTTCGTGTCCCTCCATGCCAATGCCGTGACCGGTGCGATGCGTGAAATATTTTCCGTAGCCAGATTGTTCGATCACGTCGCGCGCGGCTTTATCCACATTCGCGCATGGG
>BQMV01000097.1 GCA_022181005.1 Anaerolineaceae bacterium
CTACTCGTGGGGCTATCCCGCCATCCCGATTCTTGAAGATCACTTCAAAGTCTTCAAACTGCTCCCCGCCGCCGAATCCGAACTTGGGCTTGGGCTCTCCGATTCGGGACAGATCATCCCCGAAGAATCCACCGCCGCCATCATCGTTCCGCACAAAGACGCGAAATATTACACGCTCGGCGAAACCCGCGTCGAGCAGTTAATGCGGTAGAGCGAGATATTATCTCGCTCTACACGCTGCCATGGCAAATTTCAATTACCGCGAGTTCTATCGGCGGAACCTGCCTCATATCCAACCGCGTGGAGCGGCATTTCTGGTTAACTTTCGATTAGCAGGTTCGCTTCCGATCGCAGTGGTAGAACAGTTGCGCGCAGAGACGGAGCAACTTGAAAAGAAACTTATCACTATCAAAGACCAGAAAGAAAAGACGAAACTCCGCGATAGGGAACAACGAAAGCTCTTCGGAAAATGGGATGATGCGCTTCACAAAAGCGTCGCGGGTCCTTTCTGGTTGAAAGATGATCAAATTGCTCAAATCGTCGCCGACTCAATCCTTTATCATGACGGCGCGTGGTTCGATGTGTTGGCATACTGCATCATGCCAAACCATGTTCATTTGGTTCTGACCCCGCATGAAAGTTCGGATACAGCAGATTACAGTCTGACGAAAATCATGCACAACATCAAGCGAAACTCTGCTAATCACGCGAACAAGGTTTTGGGCAGAAGCGGCGCATTTTGGCAACACGAAAGTTACGACCATTTCGCTCGTGACGAGAAAGAACTCGAACGGATTATCAAATATGCGATCTACAATCCAGTCAAAGCAGGTTTGGCAACTGATTGGAAAAATTGGAAGTGGACATACTGCAAATACGGAATGTAGAGCGAGGTATTATTTCGCTCTACGGAGTACAACATGACAAATAAATTCCTTGACCTCTTAGCATCCCAAACCCTCCTCGCCGACGGCGCGATGGGGACGATGCTTCACTCGCACGGAGTCGGCTTTGACAAATGCTTCGACGAACTCAACCTCGTCAACCCTTCCGTTGTGGCGGAGATTCACCGCGAATATATCGAAGCGGGCGCGCAGTTGATTATCACGAACACCTTCGGCGCGAATCGCTATAAGTTGGCGAAGCACGGTTTGCAAAATAACGTCGCGCAGATCAATCGCGCGGGCGTGGAACTTGCCAAGCGCGTGGTGGCGGCATCTTTCAAAGATGTTTTTGTCGCGGGCGATATCGGTCCCTTGGGCGTGAGACTCGTCCCTTATGGGCGCGTCAAATTGGAAGAAGCGCGCGCGGCGTTTGCGGAGCAAGTTGTTGCGTTGACCGAAGCGGGCGCGGACTTGCTCGTCATCGAAACCATCGCCGACTTGTATGAAACGCAAGAAGCGATCGCCGCCGCCAAAGAAAATTCGACGTTGCCAGTCGTCGCTTCGATGACTTTCACCCGCGACGATGTGAGCCTCTTAGGCGATTCGCCGACTAAGATCGCGCATCGTCTTGCGGCTGCCGGCGCGGACGTGATCGGCATCAATTGTTCCGGCGGTCCTTTGCAATTGTTGCGCATCCTCAAACGGATGCGCCAAGCCGAACCGCGCGCGCGATTTATCGTCAAGCCAAATGCCGGCTGGCCCCAACAAGCTAACGGACGCATCATGTATCCCGCCGACGCGGATTATTTCGGCGAGTATGCGTTGCTCTTCCGCGACGCGGGCGCAGTCATCGTCGGCGGGTGTTGCGGCACGACTCCGCAGCATATTGCGATGATGAGAAAAACGTTGGACTCCGCGCCGAGCGCTGTGCCGCTGGAAATTCCTTTCGCGCCTGAAGAAGAAATCGCCGCCGCGCCCGCCGATCAACCGACGCGCCTCGCTCAACGCCTGTCCGAAGGGAAGTTTTCCATTTGCGTGGAGATGAATCCGCCGCGCGGACTTTCGACCAAGAAATTGATGGCGGGCGCTTCTCTGCTTTATGATTCCGGCGCGGACGTAATCAACGTCGCCGACAGCCCATTGGCGCGGATGCGAATGTCGGCTTGGGCGGTTTGCAATTTAGTGCAACGCAAAATCGGCGTGGAGTCGACGCTGCATTTTCCCACGCGCGGACGTAATCTTTTACGCGTGCAAGGCGATCTGCTCGCCGCTCACGCGCTCGGCATTCGCAATATTTTCGTCGTCATGGGCGACCCGACCTCAATCGGCGATTATCCCGAAGCGACCGATAATTACGACCTTGTGCCTTCGGGTCTGGTGAAACTGATCAAACGCGGATTCAATATGGGCGTGGATCATTCGGGGACGAGCATCGGTCAGCCGACCAGTTTCTTCGTCGGGGCGGCGCTCAATCTTTGTCCGCAAGATATGGACAGCGAAATTAAAAACCTGCGGCGCAAGATCAACGCCGGCGCGGATTTCTTCCTCACGCAGCCTGTTTACCGTCCCGACGACGGACCGAAATTAATCGAAGCCTACGAAGCCAAACACGGCAAATTTGATAAACCGATTATCGTCGGCGTGTTGCCGTTGGTCAGCGCGCGTCACGCCAACTTTTTGCATAACGAAGTGCCGGGCATTGTCATCCCTCAAGAGGCGCGGGCGCGCATCGAAGCCGCCGGCGAAGACGGCGCGAAAGTCGGCGTAGAACTCGCCGTCGAGTTGATTCAAAATCTCAAATCATGGGCGAGCGGCGCGTATCTCGTCCCGCAATTTCATCGCTACGATCAAGTCTCGGAGATTATTGAGGAGGTAAAATAAGGTTATGTTGCTCACTATAGATATTGGCAATACCAACCTCACGCTCGGACTCTATGCC
>BQMV01000098.1 GCA_022181005.1 Anaerolineaceae bacterium
TCCTACCCTCTTTCCCTACACGACGCTCTTCCGATCTCTTGCCATCACTTCCACCGCCGTCGGTTTGACGACCGCCGTGCGATCTACCACATAGACGTATTGGCGCTGTTGAGTATAGACGATAATCTGATCGCCGGGCGTCAATTTGTCTAAATAGCGAAATAGCTCGCCATAGACGTCGTTGTGCGCCGAAAGGATCACGTTGCCGTTTTCGCCGGGGCTCGCCGAAGCCAAATTTTGCCCAACGCCTTTCTTAAGTTGTTCCCAGCCGTCGCCTTGTACGACCGGTGCATCCACGTTGAGCGCAGGGATTTGCAAACGGATCGCCTGATTGGGCGCAGACGTGGGTATCGGCAAATTCTCCAACGATTGCACCATCGGGCGTAGGTGTTCGGGAATCTCTTCCAGGTTAGGGCGCGTATTTCCTTGCGCGTCGGGCGGCATATGTCCTGACGGCAACACCGCCGCCACGATCAGCGGGGTAGGCGTGAAAGTTTCCTGAATTAAAACTGATGCAACCTCTTTATTTAAATCGCGCAAGATTCCGAATCCGCTGATGAGGACTCCGATGAGTCCTGCCGCCGCGAGGATCTCCACCGCCAATAGGACTCGATCTATTGTCCGCCTGCGCTTCGAAGCGGGAACTGTGTGTGGGTCGCCGGTTTCTTCGAGCGTATCTACCACTGGCGCGGACGCTTCGAGCGCCCCTATTTCCACATCCGCTACGCGACCAGTCCTTTTGAAATGTTCCAAGCGTTCGCGCCGCGTGCCGCGCCGTTTTTCAATCAATAAACGACGCAACTCTTCTACGGATAAATCTTCGGGAGATTTTCTTCGAGCCATTGGGTTGAGATTATACCGCAGGGGATTGTCAATTTCTCTCACTCTCGTTATAATGTCAGTCTGTCCCCCTTCGGGGACGTTGCGGGCGGGTAGCTCAGTTGGTTAGAGCACTGCTTTGACATAGCAGAGGTCGTAGGTTCGAGCCCTATCTCGCCCACAAGGTCGGTTTAACCGACTCTGAAATAATAAAACGCATTGACCAAGACGAGTAAGTAAATATCATTCTGACAGAGAGAAGAAGCGTTTGTTGAGAGTTTCTTCCAGAAGAGTTTACAGAAAACCCCTTGCGAGCGTAAAACTGAAAACTGAACAATGTTAGCGTTCGGCGAGTAAGTGAAACGGATGGCTCCGTTACAGGCTGAAGAGATGTAAAGCGAGTTAATAACTCGCTCTACAATTCGGGTGGAACCGCGTGAAGTCAATTCTCGCCCCGTGTTTGGGCGAGTTTTTGTTTTAACCCCTAACCTCACCCCTAGCCCCTCTCCTAAAAGAGAGGGGGACAATAGAAAGGAAGCGAAAATGTCGCAACAACAAGAGAAATATAAAGAATCGCATTTGTATAAAATTCGTCATTCCGCCGCGCATGTCATGGCGCAAGCGGTGATGGAGATGTTCCCCGACGGAAAGGTAACCATTGGTCCGCCGGTGGAAAATGGTTTCTATTACGATTTCGATTTGCCGCGCAACTTAACGCCCGAAGATTTGGAAGCCATCGAAAAGCGGATGCGCCAAATTGTGCAAGGGAAATTCGATTTCAAGAAAACGGTCGTCTCGGCGGACGAGGCGAAGAAGATTTTTGCCGACCAGCCGTATAAACTAGAGTTAATCGAAGGACTCGAAAAAGGCGGCTTAGACGAGTACGGCAATCCGCTCGACGAGAAGCCCGAAATTTCCATTTATCAGCAGGACACCTTCGTAGACTTGTGCCGCGGTCCGCATGTGGAGAACACCAAAGAGATCAAGCCAGACGCATTTAAGTTAACATCCATCGCGGGCGCATATTGGCGCGGGGATGAAAAGAACAAGATGTTGCAACGCGTTTACGGCACGGCGTGGGAAAATAAAAAACAACTGGAAGAGTATCTGCATCTGTTGGAAGAGGCGAAGAAGCGCGACCATCGCAAACTGGGCAAAGAGTTGGAAATCTTCATCTTTGACGAAGAAGTTGGACCGGGCTTGCCGCTGTGGCTGCCGAACGGCGGCGTGATGATTGAGGAGCTGGAGAAACTCGCCAAAGAGATGGAAGAAGCGGCTGGTTATTTGCGCGTCCGCACGCCGAATGTAACGAAGGAAGATTTGTTTTTGCATTCGGGACATTTGCCGTATTACGCCGAAAGCATGTATCCGCCGATGGAACTCGAAGGCGTGAAGTATTACGTCAAGCCGATGAACTGCCCCATGCACCATAAAATTTTCGGTTCGAAGGGACGTTCATACCGCGAGTTGCCAATTCGTTTGGCAGAATATGGGACGTGCTACCGTTATGAGAAATCAGGCGAGTTGTTCGGGCTGATGCGCGTGCGCTCGATGCAAATGAACGACGCGCATATTTACATCCGCGAAGATCAATTCGAGCAAGAGTTCCTCGCGGTGATTGACCTGTATCTCAAATACTTTGCGCTGTTCGGCATTGAAAAATACGTCATGCGTTTTTCAAAACACGCCAAAGCCGGGCTCGGTAAAAAGTATGTGGACAACGAACGCTTGTGGCTGAAAACGGAAGATATGGTGCGCCGCGCTATGATCGGCGGCAACGTCCCCTTTGTGGAAGTGGACGACGAAGCCGCATTTTACGGTCCTAAAATTGACGTGCAAATTTGGTCGGCGATTGGGCGCGAGTTTACGCTTGCGACGAATCAAGTGGACTTCGCGCAACCC
>BQMV01000099.1 GCA_022181005.1 Anaerolineaceae bacterium
TTGCTCCTCCGATCTTTCGGATGTTTTGACAAAACCAACGGAATGGACTTGAAAAACATATCGTTGCGCACATAAGCGCGAAACCCGCGCGGATTCAGAATAATCGGCTCTTCAACAGGTTGCCGAGGCGGATAAAAAATATCGGATCGAATGCCGCCATTGCCCGGTGCGACGAGCGTAAGTTTTGATGAATCGAATCTCCATTCAGCCGCCAGCCGAATATCGCGGCGACAGTCGGAGTGAACTGCGTCTGCCGCTTGCAACGCTTGGCGGGTATGGCGGCGCATCAGCGGCGTAGACGGCGCATGCAGGGTGAAGTCGTTGCCCCAAGTAGAGAGCGCCAGCGGGATATCGCCGCACGCGTTCGCGGCGATCATTCCTTCGTAGGGAATCCGCATCGCATGAACGAGATCGGGCTGAATCTCGTCTATGAATGCGCGAAGACGCTTTGTTGCGCGGCGAATGGTCAAGGGACCGAGCCAGCGCCGGATGAGCGTGCGCAGTCCTAAGGTCCGAGCGGAAGCGCCGCCGGGACGTTGAGTCGCTTTCTTAAGCCCGCTGAAGGCGGCAGGGATGAGTTCCATGCGCTTAACGGGGAAGTCTAGCGTTGTGGAAAATGTAGAGGCGATATAAACCTCGTCTCCGCGTTCGGCGAAATGGCGCATCCAATTGCGCGCGATGGGCGAACGCGCGTCAACAACGAATAGAATTTTCATACCGGCGATTATACGTCATTGTCCGAAGCGCCGTTACAGGGTATATTTGCCGAGTCGGGTAGTTGAAATTACTTTATAAATAAGAGGTATGTCATGAAGCAAATTTGCGTTGTCGGCGTAGGCTACGTCGGTTTGGTCACCGGCGCTTGTTTCGCCGATCTGGGAAACCGCGTGATCGCGTTGGATGTGGACGCGAAACGGATCGAAAATCTTAATCAAGGCATTATGCCTATTTATGAACCGGGCTTGGAAGAACTTGTGCTTCGTAACGTAAAGGCTGGACGGTTGAGTTTTACTACATCGTATGCCGAGGCGTTGAAAGGCGCGGAATACGCCTTCATCGCGGTGGGAACCCCCGAAGGCGTGGATGGCGCGGCAGATTTGCAGTATGTGGAGATCGCCGCGCGCTCGTTGGCTCAGAATATGACTGCGCCGCTGATCGTCATCAATAAATCTACGGTTCCTATCGGGACGGGGGACTGGGTCGCCGATATTGTGAAATCCGCTCAACCTAAACCGATTGAGTTCGCGGTCGTCTCATGTCCCGAGTTTTTACGCGAAGGATCCGCTATTGCCGATTTTATGTCTCCGCATCGCAATGTGATCGGTTCGCTCGATAAAGATGCGGCGAATAAGGTAGCGCAGTTGCACCTGCCGTTGCGCGCTCCTATCGTGATCACCGATTTGCGTACCGCGGAGATGATCAAATATGCGAGCAATGCTTTCCTTGCCGCGAAGATTTCGTTCATCAACGAGATTGCCGATATTTGCGAAGCCTACGGGGCGGACGTGAAAGAAGTCGCCGCGGGTATGGGCTACGATCCGCGTATTGGGCGTTACTTCCTCGATGCGGGGCTGGGCTGGGGCGGCTCTTGTTTTCCGAAGGATGTGCAGGCGTTGGCGTTTATGGCGAAACAGAAAGGGCTTGATCCGCGCATCCTCAACGATGCGGTGGAAGTTAACTACAACCGCCGGCGCGATGTTCCCAAACAGGTGGAAGCGCTTCTCGGCGGCAACTTGCGAGGAAAAACGGTCGGCATGTTAGGGCTGGCGTTCAAAGAGAACACGGATGACATGCGCGATGCGCCGTCTGTGGATATTTCAAATGCGTTGATCGCCGCCGGCGCCAAAGTGCGCGCCTACGATCCAGTGGCGCACAAGTCTGCCGCTCCGTTAATGCCTGCGGTGGAAATTATTGACGATGTGTATGCTATGGCAGAAGGCTGCGATGCGCTGGTCGTCGTCACGCCGTGGAATGAATTTAAGCAACTTAATTTGGAAAAAATTAAAAGCAGGATGAAGAATCCGGTCATTTACGATGGTAGGAATATTTACGATCCGCCGCGTATGAAAGAGATGGGATTCAACTATCGCGCCATTGGGCGCCCTACGAACGGCGCCTAGGCGATGTGCGTATGACCACTCCTCCTATTTGCGATTACGAAGGCTCTGATTATCAGACCTCCTTTTGGGATCGAGGCGGGCGTGAGTATGAAGACCGTGCGGAAGCCATCGCTCTTCGCCGACTCTTGCCTGCAAGCGGGCGGCTTCTCTTGGAATTGGGCGCCGGCGCAGGACGCAACACGCCGCGTTATCGGAATTTTGAGCGCATCGTCCTGCTCGACTATTCACGCACTCAACTGGAACAGGCGCAGCGACGGCTTGGCGCGTCCGACGCTTATATTTATGTAGCGGCGGATGTCTACCGCCTGCCGTTCGTAGATGGGCTGTTTGATGCGGCGACGATGATTCGCGTTCTGCACCACATGGCGGATGCGCCCAAGGCATTGGAACAGGTTAGGAATTGCCTGCAGCCGAACGGCGTTTTTATTCTGGAGTATGCGAATAAACTTAATCTCAAAGCCATAGCGCGTTACTGGCTCGGTAAGCAGGCGTGGAATCCGTTTACGCTGGAACCGGTTGAGTTTGTGA
>BQMV01000100.1 GCA_022181005.1 Anaerolineaceae bacterium
TAACCAGCCGTAACGATTGGATGGATTGCGCCTACTTCTCGATTTATGCACCAAAGCCATTTTGCAAAAATAACTCGGGTTTCAATTCTGGGTCGTCCATTCCAAATTCCTGCAAGGTAGCAACTAATTTCGAGGCATTGTCAGGATGAATAGCCACCCAAATATCCATTTCGTCAGCCGCGCGCGGATAACCATGATAGCCAACCACATACCCGCCTATCAGCAAATAACGAACATCATGTTCTTTCAGTAACTTCAAGAACTCTTTGAAGTCGGGCGAAAGCGTCATCGCCATAATTAATTCTCCTCAAAAGTTCCATGTGTTGCAAACGTTCAATAGGAGTTCTGGATAGCCAATACTCTTTGTCCAGTCTGTCTGCTTCCTCAAAGGAGGAGACAACTGAAAAAGCAGTTCTATCCAATTTTGGGAATTGATACTCGTCCATGGGTTAAGTATAGCATAAGCAAGAACTCCGAGTTTTTGAAAAACTCGGAGTTCTATATTTCTACACCAACATCAGCGCGGGCGTTTCCAAATACTTCGCCAGCGACTGCATGAACTGCGCCGCCTCCGCGCCGTCGCTAACGCGGTGGTCAACGGAGACTGTGGCTTTCATGCGCCAGCCGACTTTGATCTCGCCGTTTTCCACAACTGGAACTTCCTTTGCGGAACCAACTGCAAGGATCGCGGCTTCGGGCGGGTTGACGATGGCGATGAAGTTTTCCACATCGTACATGCCCAAGTTTGAGATCGAGAAGGTCGAGCCTTCGATGTCATCGGGCTTGACCTTGCCATCACGCGCGCGCGCGACTTTTTGCTTCACATCCGCAGAAATTTGACGGAGAGGCAGTTGATCCGTGTTCTTGTTTACGACAGTCAACAGACCGCCAGTAACAGCCACAGCAACTCCCACGTTCACTGCGCCGTGACGGACGACTTTATCGCCCGCAAAGGTCGCATTGAGGTTCGGGAATTCACGCAACGCCAGCGCGACCGCTTTCACGATGAAATCATTGACCGAGAGTTTTTCGTTATCGGGCAAATATTCGTTGACTTGCTTTCGCATCGCCATAACCGCATCCATTTTGTATTCGTGGCTCACATAGAAATGCGGAACGGACGTTTTCGATTCCGTCATGCGGCGCGCAATGGCTTGGCGGAGTTTGGTGAGTTGGACGGTTTCATCGTCGTGCGAGATTGCTGTGAATGATGGAGCAAACGTACTGCGTACTGCGGACTGCGTAGTGCCTGCGAGCGCAGATTCCACATCTTTGCGAACCACGCGCCCGCCAGGACCCGTTCCTTGGAGTTGGGCGAGGTTGATGTTGTTATCGCGGGCGATCTTCTTTGCAAGAGGCGACGCTTTGATCGCGCCGTCTGAAGGCGTGGAAACTGCCGAGGGAACTGAAGCAGATTGCCCCGTCGGTTGAACCGGCTTTTCATCCGCAACTTTTTCCTCTTTCTTCTTTCCACTTTCTACGACGGGCGCATCCACTTTTTCGCCAGCGGCACCGACTACCGCAATCGGCGCGTTTACCGGCACTACGTCGCCTTCGCCGACAATCAACTGCAACACCACGCCGCTTGCAGATGATTCCACTTCCACCGTCGCTTTATCGGTTTCGATCTCGGCGAGCACATCGCCTTTGTTGATATTTTCGCCGACCTGTTTCACCCAGCGGACGAGCGTGCCTTCCGCCATGTCGAAACCAAGTTTGGGCATGTTGATCGTTTCAGCCATTATCGCAAGACCTCCTTTGCCGCGGCGATGATGTCTGGCACTTGCGGCAATGCGGCTTGTTCGAGCGCGCGATTGTACGGAAGCGGAACTTCTTTTTGCGCCACGCGCAAGACCGGCGCATCCATATAATCGAAAGCTTCCTCGGTGATACGGCTGACGACTTCAGCGCCAACGCCGTACGACTTCCAACCTTCTTCGACGACAATCGCGCGATTCGTTTTCTTGAACGATTCGAGAACGGGTTCCATATCGAGCGGACGCAATGTACGCAAGTCAACGATCTCCGCTTCGATTCCTTCTTTGGATAATTCGTCCGCCGCTTTCATCGAAAGTTCAAGACCTTTGCAATACGTGACGATGGTGAGGTCTTTGCCCGCGCGTTGCACTTTGGACTTTCCAATCGGGATAAGATACTCGCCCTCGGGAACCTCGCCGCGCACTTGATACATGGTGGCGTGTTCGATGAAGAAGATCGGATCATTCGAACGGATGGCGGATTTGAGCAAGCCTTTGGCGTCTTCGGGCGTGCCGGGACTGACAACCTTCAAGCCGGGGAAGTGCGCGAAGATCGCGTCGGGCGTTTGCGAGTGCGTCGCGCCGAGTTGACGTCCGCCGCCGCCGACGGTGCGAATCACCAACGGAACAGTGAACTGTCCGCCAAACATATAATGCAATTTCGCGGCTTGATTGACAATATAGTCCATCGCCGAGAAAGCGAAATTAATGGTCATCAACTCCGCTACCGGACGCAAGCCCGCCATCGCCGCGCCGATCGCTCCGCCGACAATCGCATTCTCCGCAATCGGCGTGTCTTTGACGCGCTTCGGTCCATATTTATCGTAAAAGCCTTTGGTCACAGCGTACGAACCGCCCCACACACCCACTTCTTCGCCCAT
>BQMV01000101.1 GCA_022181005.1 Anaerolineaceae bacterium
TCGGTTTTTGTTCCAAAGAAATAAAAATATTTTTATTCGCGGCGAAATTCAAAATGAGGATGCCGAACCAGACCGAATAAAATTCCTTGTAGAGATAGGGGAACGGAACATCGTGAACCGCAATCTGCGGAAAATACACGCCGCGATACAGCATCACAGACGTAAACGCAAGCGCGAAATAGAAAAGGTACTTGTTTAAGAAGAGCTTAAGCGCGCGATGATCGGCGTGAAGCAGCAACGCAAAAAATCCGCCGATCGCCATACTGGGGATGTTGAACGATTGCCAAAAGGCGTTGATCTCGTATTTGTAGGCGAGGAAGTTCGTGCGGTCTGAATATAGGGCGCGCGCAAAAAGCAAATAACCCGATACGATGACGACCATCAACGTCACGCGATAACGTCTGACGAATTTTATGAGGGGCGCCCAAATCAGATAAAACTGCTCCTCCGTTCCGATAGACCACAAATGCGACGCATATGGCACAATACCCAACAGCGGCGAGACGAGATTGGGCAGAAAGAAAATATATAGAGCCAATTTCTCGAAGAGGTCTTTATAGATGCGCGCCCTGCCGTAATCGGGCAAGGTAAAGATTGGAAGATTCGGTATCAGCAGCAACGCCAACGCGACGACGAGAAAGTACAAGGGCCAGATGCGAAGAATGCGACGCGCATAGAATTTCCTCACGTCAATCGTTCGCGTCCTTTTCTCTTCTTCCAATAACAAATAAGTGATCAGGAATCCGCTTAGGACGAAGAAGAGGATCACGCCAAGTTCGCCGATGATCTGCACAAATGAATCGGAAAAATTATTCGGCAAACCATACAGGTATTTAAACTGCTCGGTATGATGCACAACCACGAGCAGCGCGGCGATGAAACGCAAACCGTTAAGGTTCGGGAAATAGATTCGATTCGCGTTCACGCATCCCTATCCAAGTGCATATCTTCCATCGAGAGCTCGTCTTCCGCCGGTTCAAGATGCGTGAAGACCGTCACCGCGCCGCCGAGCGCGTTGCGAATGTCCGCTTCGAAATCTTCCGCGATGTGATGCGCGTCGTGCACAGACATCTCGCCCGGCACAAGCAGATGCACCGAGACGAACTGTCGCGCCGCCGCTTGACGCGTGAGTAGAGCGTGAAAATCCGCGTGTTTCGCGCGATATTTCTCCATCACTGCTTCAATCAATTCCAACTCCTTCGCCGGCAAAGACGCGTCCATCAAGCCCGCGACGGAACGACTCATGAGTTGATAAGCTGTCCAAACGATATTCAAAGCCATGACGATGGCGATCAACGGATCGAGGATCGTCCAGCCGGTCAGCGCGACAGCCCCCACCGCTGCGATCACTCCCGCTGATGTCCACACATCGGTCATTAAATGCTGCCCATCCGCCTCAAGCGTGATGGAATTTCGTCGCTTCCCTTCGGCAGTCAACTTACGCGCCGTCAGAAAATTGACCCCCGACGCCAAAATAGATACGCCCAACCCCAGCCCCAACTGTTCCAACGCTTGCGGATTCACCAACCGCGGAATAGCCGCGCTGATAATTCCAATCGCCGCGCCAAGGATGAGCAATCCCTCCGTTGCGCTGGCAAAATATTCCGCTTTGCTATGGCCATACATATGACTTTCATCCGCTGGACGCGCGGCGATGGTCAACATGCCCAGCGCCATACCTGCGCCAACAAGATTGACAAGCGATTCAATCGCGTCTGAAAGTAAGCCTATCGAGCCCGTCAGATAATACGCGCCAGTTTTCAACACGATCGTCGTTAATGCCGCGCCGATGGACAACCACGCAAAGCGCGTCAACGATGCGCGGTTTTGCATCACGTCGTTATGTTCTGCTTTTTTGTGAGGCATGGATGGAATGATACTTCATCACGACAAGTTTGCAATGGATGAAAATCACATATAATCCCCGCATGGACGATCACTACGATGCAGTTATCATCGGCGGGGGAGTGGCGGGACTCACCGCCGCGCTCCACCTCGCCGAACGCGGACTCAAACCGCTCATCCTCGAAGCGGATGAACGCGCGGGCGGAAGGTTATCGGGCAAAGATGAGATCAACATCAACGGGTGGAAATTTCCAAACGAACACGGCGTGCATGGCATTTGGTCGTCGTACCTGAATTTCAAAATGATGTTGCGGCGGCACGGGATCATTGACCAACTCATCCCCGCAACCGATGAACAATGGATTTACCGTGATCGCAACTTCACCGGGCGCGTGAACATCGGCTCGATGATCCGCAATAGCCCATTACCCGCGCCGCTTCATTATCTGCCGTTATTGTTCCATCCAAAATTTATGTGGATGCTCAGCCTCAGCGATTGGGCATCGCTGTTTCATGTGTGGGGCACGCTCCTCATGTCCATCGGCATCGATCCGTTCGTCGAAGACCAGCCGCTCGAAGGTCTCACGTTCGGCAAGTCGCTCAAGCGTTGGGGTCCCGCGTTCCGCGCGCTGTTCTTCGGTCTCACGCGCAACGGGCTCCCAACGAATCCCGACGATGTTCCGCTCGCGGGCTTCCCCGCCTCCCTCCGCTTTTCCACGGTCAGGAGGCGCGACGCGTGCCGCTTCGAATATCTTCCCAACGGCG
>BQMV01000102.1 GCA_022181005.1 Anaerolineaceae bacterium
GGCAGTGCGCGATCCATCGGGCGTCGTCGGGCTTATTACGCCGTGGAATTTCCCCATCGCAGTGCCATCATGGAAGATCTTCCCCGCGCTTGTTGCGGGCAACACAGTCATCTGGAAGCCCTCGCCGGAGATTCCCGCCATTTCAGCCGCGTTCGTGAAAATCTTTGAAGAAGCAGGCGTTCCAGCCGGCGTGTTCAACCTACTGCTCGCGCCCGGCGCAGACGTGGCGAAGGCTCTCGTCAGCCATCCCGATGTACGCGTGCTATCGTTCACCGGCTCCACAATGACGGGACGTTCCATTGCGGAGGCGGCGGGCAAATTCAACAAGAAGTTATCGCTTGAGATGGGCGGTAAGAACGCCATCATCGTAATGGACGACGCCAACCTCGAACTCGTCGTAGACGCCAGCCTATGGGCGGCGTTCGGCACTACCGGTCAACGCTGCACCGCCGCCAGCCGTCTGATCGTTCAAAAAGGAATCGCGAGCAATCTCAAAGAAGCGCTGACCGAGCGCGCTAAAAAACTTACGCTGGGCGACGGACTCGACCCTAAAGTGGACGTCGGACCTGTCATCAACAAAGCCGCGCTCGCGCGCATTGACAGCATGGTACAAGCCGGCGCGAAGGAAGCGCGCGTCTTGACGGGCGCATCTATTGCAGATGTAGGCGGCAAAGGTTTCTTTTACGCGCCGACGCTGTTCGACAACGTTCAACCCGGCTCCATGCTCGAAGCCGAAGAGATTTTCGGTCCTGTGCTTTCGATCATCGAAGTTGGCTCGCTCAAGGAAGCCATCGAAGTGAACAACCGCTCCAAGTACGGGCTTTCCACTTCAATCTTTACGCAAGACGTTAATCAGGCATTCACCGCCATGCGTGATATCTTCACCGGTTTAGTCTACATCAATCACGGCACCACCGGCGCCGAGATTCAATTCCCCTTCGGCGGCGTGCGCGGAACCGGCAACGGACATCGCGAAGCCGGGCAAGCCGCGCTCGAAGTGTTCACCGAATGGAAATCTATCTATGTGGATTATTCGGGCAAATTGCAGCGCGCGCAGATTGATAATAGAGAAGACTAGAGACTAGAGATTAGTCTTCAGTCTCCAACAACCATGAACGACACAATCCTTAATTGGGAAGCCACTTACGCAATCGCGCTGGAACTCAAACGCCAGCACAAGGATGCAAACATCGAGGATGTGACGTTGAAACAGATCTACGATTGGACGCTTGCCTTGCCGGAATTTAACGACGACCCTGCGCTCGCCAACGACGAAATTCTGTACGCCATATATCAAGATTGGTTCGAGGAGAATTTTTATGGACAGTGAAACTTTCAACCTGCCTCAATATGAAATTCCAGAAGACCTGCGGCACGCCGTCGCCGTGACCACGCTCGACCGCCTCTACAACTGGGGACGGCGTTCGTCAGTCTGGCCCCTCATGTTCGGTCTCGCCTGTTGCGCCATCGAAATGATCGCCGCGCAAACTGCGCGTTACGATATGGCGCGCTTCGGCATGGAGGTCATGCGCCCCACGCCGCGCCAAGCCGACCTTTTGATCGTTTCAGGAACCGTCACCAAGAAAATGTTGCCTCCCATCGTCCGCCTTTACAACCAAATGCCCGAACCCAAGTATGTGGTGGCAATGGGCGCATGCGCTTCCGGCGGCGGTCCGTTCAAAGAAGGCTACAACGTCGTCGCAGGCATTGATAAGTTCCTGCCGGTCGACGTATACATCCCCGGCTGTCCCCCGACTCCACAAGCCCTTATCGCTGGGTTGATCAAACTGCAAGAAAAAATAGACAAACAAACCATCAAAGAAGCCTCGTGGTACAAACGCAAAGTCAAAGATCCAAACTATGTTCCAATTCCGATTCTCGGACCCGACTTGATTGACCCGCGTCGAACGGCGGACATTAAAGCCGCCGCCGCACAGGAGGAATAAGATGACAACGCCCGCCCCCGCTTCCACCGCGACCGTTGACCTTGCCGCCCGCTTCCCCGGCGTCGTCCAACTTGACGCGCGTCCCGACTACACCGGCTTCATCGTCGAAAAAGATTCGCTGCTTGAGGTGGCTGCCGCGATCCGCGATGAATTCGGTTTTGACCTGCTGTCTTCCGTCACCGGCGTGGATTATGCACCCGATAAAATGGAAGTCGTCTATCACGCGTACCGCACCAGCGGCGGACCGGGACTCGCGTTCAAAGTTCAAGTTCCTCGCATAGACCCGGTAGAGGTCCCTTCGTTGATCCACCTCTGGCCCGGCGTAGATTTACAAGAACGCGAAGTCTGGGATCTTCTAGGCATTAAATTCAGCGGTCACCCCGACTTACGTCGCATTCTGATGTGGGAAGGCTTTGAGGGGCATCCGCTCCGCAAAGATTGGAAGGAAGGCTTTTACGAGGAAGACGTCAAACTGTTCAAAAGCCGCTGGCTCCAAGGGAAGTTCGCAATGGCGGAAGACCTGAATCCCTTTGGCGACAAT
>BQMV01000103.1 GCA_022181005.1 Anaerolineaceae bacterium
TAGAACCCCAACCCTTCCAATTTTTTTGTGAACGCGGATTCATCGGAGTGGAAATATTTTTCCAAGGCGTAAGCCCGGGGGCGCGCGTCGAGCAGGATGACGTAAACATCCGGTCGCTCGCCGACGATCGAACTGTCCACCTTCTCCTGAGCCGCCTCCATCGCCGTCCGCGCCTCTCGCGCCAACAGATATGTTGCAACGTCATGCTGAACGGAACGCGCCGCTGAAAAGAGCGCCAAAAACGCGCCCGCCACAGCGAAGAAGTTAACGAGTCCTGCCGCGTTTTTCATCCGCCCAAAAACGAACCACACCGCAAGCGCGAACAACGTCCCCAAGAGCAGCAAGAGATAACGATGACGGATCGCCTCGCCGAGCGCGGATTGAATTTGCAAATAGACATGACCGTACGAAAAGAAGACGATGACGATCAGCGTTGTGACGATGCCAGACTTCTGCCATTCGTGCGTGAACAAACGCAGAACGATCCAGATCAGCGCCGTGCAAAGAAGCGACAGCAGAATCGGTCTGACGAGCGCCGCCGAATCCACGTAGGCGATGTTGAAATTACGCAGCTCGAAGATAGGATAGAGCGCAAAGAGGAACGGATGCAGGTAGGGAAGTATTTTTTTCATGGAATAGCGCCGTATTATAGCCGAGAGAATCTCGCGCCTACTTCCTCAAATATCCCCACAGAAAATCATCTCCACTGTGGGCGCGGATGAGCGCGGCGGCAACAGCGGGCAAATTCGCCGATTCCGAATAGACCAAATAGCGCGGCTCCCACATGGGATGGAATTTTTCTTTGAAGGCGTGGAGTCCCTTGAAGTTGTAGAAGCGGCTCAAATTGTCGGTTAAGAGGCGCAGGACCTTTTCCACAGCCGGGTCGTCCGACTTTTCCCCGATCCCCGACAGCCCGCTCAGCCCGAGGTTGAAAGTCGCATATCCCGATTTCTTCGCCCAATCGAACAACGAAGCGAACAACAGGTCCATCGTCCCGTTTTCGATCTGATGGACGCGGCGCATGAGATCGAGCGAAACCTCGTTGCGTTGATACTCCGGCACAATATTCGCAAACGCGCTGACGTATCCTTCGGCGGTGCGCGCCACAGCGACCCTTCCATTCCGCACATAATCGTCGTCGAACCAGCCCAGCGAAAAACGCATTTCACTGCCATGCATCATGGTCAGCCATTCATCGCTCACCGCTTTCAACTGACCGATCAATTCGCGGCTGAGCGGCGGCTCGAGAATATCCACGTGATGACCGAGTTTGCCGAGACGATTCATCACATTGCGAAATTCCTTGCCCGCCTTGCCCTCCAGCGTGAACGCGGAAAGATCAACGATAGCTTCCTCGCCGATGCTGAAAAATTTGAATCCCGTTTCTTTATATGTGGGCAGATACTCTGGATGCGTTTGATAAAAACACGGATCCCAATCGTTACCCGCGCAAAACTTTTTAAATTCCACAATGGACGCCTGCGCTTCGTCCCCCGTTCCAATTGGGTCGCCCAGCGCGAGCGCCACTCGCCCTTTGACCACGTACGCGATCAGCGTCCCGTTTGCGCTGAAAAAATAGGATTTATCGTCGAAGAGCGTCATACGCGCCAGCGGGGTGCGTCCATGCGCCTCGACAATTTCTCGCGCGCGGTTGCGTTCATCCGACGTGGCGGGCTGGCGGATCAACACCGGGCGGACGAGCATGAAAAAGCCGTAACTTAACGTTGCGCCGGCAATGATGTAGATCGAGTCCGCAAAATAACGCCCAAAGCGCGTGGCTGGCTCCAAGCCGGGGGTTGCGAATTCGGTAAACATCGCCAGCGTTTGCATCAACGCGGGGATGAACTCAAACCTCGCCTTGAAATGCCTGTCGAGTAAATAGAATCCGACGGTTCCATACGCAAGCGTGAACAACGCCGCCGCGAGCAACACGCGGATGCCCTGTCGAACAGACGGGACATCGGACCGCGCGTGAAAATGCGAGCGCAGAGAAAAGATGAAGAACGCCAACAGAACCGCGATGCTCGCCTCTTCGTAATCCAAGCCTTTGAGCAAGTGACTGAACGCCGAAGCAACCAGCACAGCGATCGCCAGCAACCAAGCCGCTTGTTTCCTTCGCCACAGGTTGCTCGAAAGCAACAGGAGGGCGAACCCAGCCAACACCGTCGCGAGGCGGCTTCCGCGCGTCACCTCCAACGGGGAGAATTGCTCCAGCAACCTCAAGCGCTCTCTCGCGGCCGGCATCGTGGCGGAAATCACGTTGACAACGCCCATTGCGGCGGTAAGCAGCGCCGTCAAATGGACGGAAACATTACCCCGCCAAACATGGAATAAATTTGGTTTATTGAGAGAAGAATCGTTGTACATAGGCAGCCCCAAAATTATTCCTAAAAATTCGCGTTTTGCCGCTAAATTATATATAATGTACAATACTAAGAAGCGTCGAGGTTGTATTGGCATTAGGCTTTGGT
>BQMV01000104.1 GCA_022181005.1 Anaerolineaceae bacterium
ATAAAATATCCTATTTTAAGATTATTCCGTTTCTGGTTTCGGCGGTATGGTGCTGACCCAAATATTTACAACAAGGAAGATAGTGGTCGGAGAATCCGAATCTTTGATCTTGTAAGCGAGCCTAAATTGCACATAACAACTTTTTGTCGAGATTTCGCATCCCAACTCGGTTTGAAACACGTCGCCTTTTTGTACGGCGAACGCGGAATACTCGGCTTGAATATAACCGTTGGCGATATTTTGAGGCGCGACGAGGATGGAGGATTGCGGCGTGGTGTTATCTTCATAAACAAACTTCGAGCCGCTCAGCGCGAAGCCTTTTGCGTCGCCGTCGGCGCCGGGGAATTTCAACGCGCCAGCGAGATTGGACCATTTAGCGTCGCCGGCTTTTGCGACGAAATCGTACGCCACATTAGTCGTCGGCGTTCCGACGACGTTAATCTCCACCCACCAATTCTTATCGGCGTTTGCGCCAATGCCGAAGGGAGTCCCTTTATCGTTCTTGAATTTCCAATAGCCGATGTAATGACCGGGCGCATTTGGCGCGGTCAGATCAACGCTCACGTCTACCGTTTGACCGGGCGCGATGCCGTTCGTCACTGAAACCGCCGCCACGCTGCCCATTTGCGCGCCGGAATCGAAGACCATGGTCGCGTTATTCCACGCGCAAGAGCCGATATTTTTCAATCGCCATGTTTTCTTGAAAGCGGCGTTCGGCTGGAAATTCGTCTTATCGGGAACGGTCACATCCGCTACAAATTGCGCCTGATAGCATGTTGCGGCTAACGCGCTTGATGGATGCGCCGCGGCAGGCGCCAACGACAACACGAGCGCTGCTAGCGTCATGATCGAAACGGCGGAAAATCGGGGTTTCATAGGCTTCTCCTCTTCATCTTCATCCAGGTACGACGACACAATCGTCAGACAGTTCTTCAACGGCTGCGCGTCTCTAGTATAACTTTTCTTTAACAAATGTTCAATATAGATTGAATGCCCCTTTTCTCTTTATAATACAGCCATGTCAAGAACAATTCTGCACCTCGACCTTGACGCGTTCTTTTGCTCTGTAGAAGAAACGCGCGATCCGAGCCTGCGCGGCAAAGCCTTTGCGGTCGGCGGCAAGCCCGAAGAAAGAGGCGTGGTCGCATCCTGTTCTTATGCGGCAAGGCGCAACGGCGTGCGCAGCGCCATGCCGATGAGTCAGGCGTTGCGGCTCAACCCGGGCTTGATCGTCGTTCCGGGACGACATGGCGCATATCGCGAAGTTTCGCGTCAGGTGATGGAACGATTGCACGACTTGACTGCGCTGGTCGAACAAATCTCAATTGATGAAGCCTTCCTTGACATTTCAGATATTCAAGACGATTCGCAACGCATCGCTCGCGGACTTCAGGCTCGCATCCGCGACGAGTTGCATCTTCCCTGCTCGATCGGGATCGCGTCGAACAAACTTGTGGCGAAGATCGCCACCGAGGTGGGCAAAGCGCTCGCGCTGAAGCGCATCAAAGCCGACGGGCGGACTGAGCCGCCTAACGCAGTGACAGTCGTCCCGTCGGGCGAAGAGGCGGCGTTTTTGAATCGACTGCCTGCGGATATGTTGTGGGGAGTCGGTCCGAAGACATCCAAGCGACTCGCGGAATTAGGCATTCATACGATCGGCGATATTGCGAAGTGGCGTGAAGAGGATTTGATCCGTTTGTTCGGCGAGAATGGGCGCGAGCTTGCGCGTCATGCCAAAGGGATTGACGCGCGTCCCGTTGTCACCGAGCGCGAGACGAAATCCATCAGCCAGGAGATCACATTTTCACGCGATGTGCGCGATGATAAAACACTGGAGAGGACTGTGCGCGAGCAGTCAGCGGAGGTGGCGCGGCAGTTGCGAGAAAGTGAATTGACGGGTTCGACGATCAAGTTGAAGATCCGCTGGCCCGATTTCACCACAACGACGCGGCAGAAAACGTTGAGCCGCCGCACCGATCAAGAGGATGAAATTGCAAGAACTGCGCTGAGTCTACTGAAGGCGGTCCGTAAGCCAAATCAATTTGTGCGCCTTATCGGCGTTGGCGTGAGCGGACTAGGCGCGCCGATCCGTCAACTCGGCTTGTGGGATGGAGATAACGAAAGGTCGCGTAAATTGCAAGAAGCGGTGGATATGTTGCGAGAGAAATTCGGTCAGGATGCGATTGGAAGGATGTAAAAGGCTGTCCAAAAAGGACAGCCCTTTTTGCTTTACGACTCGTCGCGCAACGTCAGCAGGACGGCGGCGACCAT
>BQMV01000105.1 GCA_022181005.1 Anaerolineaceae bacterium
GCTTCGACGATGCGCCCCAGCGCCCAGCCGGTCAACAGGATCATGGGCCATGCAATGTGATAGGTCAGCCAAGGCATGCGTTCGCCGGCGATAGAGAACGCAGCGATACTGGAAAGCGTCCACCAGACCATCATGCCGAAGAAAAGCCCGAATGCCGATTCGCGCGGTTCCTGCTCTGCGTCTTCTGTATCGCCTGCCGTGAGGGGGCGTTTCGGCTTAGCCAGTTTGGCTGCGCCCATGAAGATCGCGGTTAACGCGCCGAGCGCCGGCAGGAATTCATAGATGGGAATCTGAATGAGAAGATAGAAATAGATTGGCTGACTCCCGCGCTCAACGCCTTGCTGCACGAGCCAATAGCCCAGCGAGCCGACGATGCCCGTGAAAAAACCCGCCGGGTTAGTGAAGAATGTTGTGAATAGGAGTGTGAATCCGATCCAATAGAATGCGCCGAATTTCCACCATTCTCGATTCCAGAGTTGACCGATGACAATGGACGCGATAAGAAACAGGAGCACGAGCGCGCCGATGATCAACATCGTGCGCAGGTCCATCGAGGCGACTTGCGACGCTTCGGTAGGCAGAATGATGTTTAGTTTGTCTTTCAGCCATTCGATCGGAAAGGGCGTGAGCAAGGGCAGCGTAAATGTGCCGAGTAAGATCAGCAGATCAAACGAACGTTCTTGCAGAAGATTCTTCCAACCATAGCCTAAATACAAAACAATAATTGCGCCGACGAGCGCCAAGACTGCGAACAGCAGGGCGATTGACGATGGAGAAATGCCCGAAGGCGCCGCCGGAACGAGGCTACTATCGGCTGGGTTGGCTGGCGCGACGGTCTCTGTGGCGGTCAGGGCTCCGGGATTATTGCTTATCAGCGAAAACGCCGCGCCTGCGCTGGCGAGAAGCGCTGCGGATGCAAGCAGGAGGATAAAAATGCGGAGTAGATCACGCCTTACCCACGGTTTGCGCGTGACGCGCGAGATAAAAAAGAATCCTAGGAACAGCAATGCCTGCGCGGTATAAATGAAAGCGGTCTCTTTTGAGGTGAAGTGAAGCAGGGTGGCGGCGGCGATGTAGTATAGGAATTTCCTTTCCCCGCTTTCAAGATACCGCAGGAGCGCATAAAGCAAGACAATGCCCGAAAGCCCAACGAATGCCTCGTTGCGCACATAACGACCGTAATACAGCATATAAGGCGAGACCGTCATCAAGAACGCGGCAATGATCATGCCCCAGTTTCCCAGATAGCGGCGCCAATGCCAGACCATTCCGACAGTGGCAATGCTGAATAAGACGGCGGGGATACGGGCGGTGAAGTCTGATGCGCCAAATAGAAAATATGTCAGTGCGATGGCGTGGAATTGGAAGGGTCCATGCATCATCGGCGAGTGTTCATATCCTTGCCCCCGATATAACAGCCACGAGAAATACGTGTGCAGGCTTTCATCGTGACTCATCACCCGAGTCCCAAGGTCGTAGAAGCGGGTGATAATCGCAAGGAGCATGATCCCGCCGAAAAGCGCAATCTCATATGTGATCGCAGGCAGGGCAGGGAAAATAGGACGTTCGAGCCAGTTTGTTTGTTGATTATTCATTGGGGAGTAGACCTGTGTAGGATGGGGTGACTTATACTTCAATCCGAAAGTTCTGACAAGTTTGCACGTTCCAGCGTTTGCGTTCTAAATTAATTGCGCGTAGTCACTTAGGTGCAATATCTACATATAAAAACAACACACATTAAACGGAACCCGCCAACTGACCACATCCCGCGTGGATGTCGATCCCCCGCCTCATGCGGATCGTGCACGGGATGCCCGCTTCTTCCAACGTCGTTTTGAATGCGGCGGCGCGCTCGCGCGACGTGGCTTGACCGTTATATCCCGTCGTGGGGTTGAGGGGGATGGCGTTGACGTGACACATCAATCCTTTGAGCCGCGCCGCGAGTTTCTTCGCCACTTCAGGCGAATCGTTGACTCCGTGAATCAGTGCCCACTCGAATGTGATGCGACGATGCGTTTGCTCGACATAATATTTGCAGGCTTCGATTACGTCGTCAATTTTATAACGCTTGTTGACGGGAAGCATTGCAACACGCGACTCATCGTCTGCCGCGTGGAGGAGATGGCGAGGTTCACTTGTCGCTTCTCGTCGGCAAAACGCCGAATTTGTTGTACCAGTCACACC
>BQMV01000106.1 GCA_022181005.1 Anaerolineaceae bacterium
GGTCAAACGCATCTCGCCGCCGCCTCGCACGACGGCTTGGTGGTGGCGTTGGATGAAGATGGGCAAATAGTTTGGGAGACCGATCAGGAGTCCCTGCGAAGGATGCGGGCGTTCGACTTCAACTCCGACGGCAATAGCGAAATCCTCACAGGCGGAGAGTACGGCGCATTCGTCGTGTTATCCGCAGTGGATAGGAGTCAAATTTATTCGCAAAGTATGGGACAGGCGGTTTCCGAGATTCGCGAAGTGGAATTGAACGGCGATCCGTCGTCGCGCGAGTTTGTGGTCGGCGGGAAAGATGGCGGCGTATGGGCGTTTTCGATCAACGGCGGCGCGGTGAATCAAATGTGGACGGGTTCGCTTTCAGACAAGGTCACTGAAATTTCTGGCATTGATGTGGACGGCGACGGCGTAGAGGAAGCCGTGATCGGCGACGATAGCGGGACTGTGGCGGTGTTCACGGGCGACGGCTCGCGCAACAACTTGGAGAATCACAGCACAGGCATCACGCGCATTGACGTGGGCAGACTCAACGGCGAACGTTATGTAGTGATCGCGGATTACAGCCAAGTGCAGGTGAACAAGGTCAACTTCAATTCGATCCCTGGATTTCAATATACGCCGCTGGTCGTTGGCGCGATCGTCTCGGCGTTCATTTTGATCATCGCGGCGATCCTTGCTTCGATACCGAAGAAGCCTGAATTGAAAGTGTCATTTCAAGATAAAAGCAGGGAATCGCTCGAAGCCGAACACCGCATGTTGAAAGAGTCTATTGCGGATGTGGAACGCCTGCGCAAATCGGGCGAAGTGACAGGCGACGCCTACCTTGCGCGACTCAAACGTCTGCGCGGCGATCTCGCGGATAATGAAACCGCGTTCAAAACAGCGGGCTTCCCCATCAAAGTGGAAACGATCCAATGCCCCAACTGCGGCGGCACCCTCGAACTCGGCATGGATAAGTGCGAGTATTGCGGGCAGGTGTTGTTGTCGTAACGCGAAATATTATTTCGTATTGCGGGAATTAAAAACGCGCTCCAAACGGAGCGCGTTTTTTGTCGCTTAACCTGACTTGATTACTGTATCGTAAACGTTACTGTAGCGCTCAACGTTCCATTAAAAAGCAACTCGACGCGATAGGTCCCCACGGGCCAGCCGCCATCCGGCGGCAAGCGCGAAAAGTACACAATCCCATCGAATGCATCCTCTGTAATCGTGTAATCAACCGTATCGAATTTGTAATTCGGGTCAACGCCATCCGCATTCTCAGCGTACCAGTCGGCAACGACTTTGTTTCCCGATACAGCGTTTTCCAAGTCTGCAACAACGTACACCTCATCAGA
Organism: Anaerolineaceae bacterium; assembly: GCA_022181005.1. GTDB lineage: Bacteria > Chloroflexota > Anaerolineae > Anaerolineales > Villigracilaceae > Defluviilinea. Next base: position 1,341 of record BQMV01000106.1, read on the forward strand.
TGCGCCGAAGGTTGAGCTGATCTGCTTTCCATCCGAGTCGAACGAAGCGCGCGCATTGCTCAAAGTCGGCTCGCCGCCGCCAAACGAACACGCGAATGAAACAAGCAACAATGCAAGCACGGCGAACGCTATAGATATTTTATTTCTCATGCTATTCTCCTTTTGAACTATGAATGCGCTGAGTATACAAGTTAATCTCATTATTTTCAAGAAAATGATAATCGCCCAAACTTCCTATCTTCATCGCAAGCCCGGCGCGCCGCTCTACACCAGCAGTAGAAGCCGTCCGGCGAAGCAGCCTACTTCCGCTCAAAATTAGCGTTTGGTTAGAACTCCAAAGTCGGCTTGACATTAATTTTAGACTTTTGTATAGTACGTCATGAAAGATAGGCGCGGCACGGCAGCCCGATCGGCTGGGCGTGCCTTTTGTTTGTCGGCAAGAATATTACTTCTCTCCAAGGAAATCTAATGATCCAAGTCAGCGGCCTTATCAAGGATTACGGAGCGCGCCGCGCGCTCAACAGCATCAGCTTCAACGCCAACCAGGGAGAAATCGTCGGCTTCCTCGGTCCGAATGGCGCAGGCAAAACGACCACTATGCGCATCTTGACAGGATATATGCCGCCTACCGACGGAACGATCATCGTAGCGGGGCATAACGTCGTGGAAGAATCGCTCGAAGTCCGCAAACGCGTGGGCTATCTTCCTGAAACGGTTCCGCTCTATAACGAGATGACCGCCTTTGAATATCTCAAATTCATGGGGCAATTGCGCCGCCTGCCGAACGTAGAAGAGAGCGCGCTCGAAACGCTCGACACGGTCAACCTCGACTCGCGCGC
>BQMV01000107.1 GCA_022181005.1 Anaerolineaceae bacterium
ATAGCATAACGCGTCGGCGCTCCTTGAGGAACTTTTCACAAGTTAATTCGTCTATTCTCTGATAACAAAATTGGAGATAAGGATGAAGAAGATACTTAAATTGCTTTTCGCGGCGATGTTTGCTCTTGCCGCATGCGCTCCCGCGATGCCTGCCTCGATTGTTGGAGAGTGGACGCTCGAATCGTACGGCGATCCTTCTAACCCGACGCTTGCCGCGCCCGATATTGATGCAACTGTTGTGTTTGACGTTGACCGCCTCAGCGGAAATGTGGGGTGTAATCAATTCAACGGCGGATATATGCTTGACGGCGACCGCATCTCGTTTGACCCGCTCGCTTCGACCAAAATGGCGTGCATGGGCGCCGCCGGCGACCAAGAAGCGGCTGTCTTGCGTGCGTTTGCTGGCGCGGCGACATTCTCGCTGAACGACGCTGCGCTGACAATAACGTCAGAAGACGGTGCGTCTGTTGTCGTTTTCACGCGCAAATAAATTACGATACATTACAACTTTATGAAAAGGAACTATGCAATGAAAAAAACGATCATGCTTCTCTTGGCGGCGCTCGTCCTGGCTGCGTGCGCTCCCGCCGCGATTGCCGGGGAATGGACTCTCACGTCCTACGGCGATCCTTCTAACCCGACGCTTGCCGCGCCCGATATTGAAACGTCTATCACATTCGGCAAAGACGGCAATGTGAATGGAACTGCAGGGTGCAACACGTTTGCAGGCGGTTATATGACAGACGGTAAGACAATCGCTTTCGATCCGCTTGCGGCGACGCTGATGTTCTGCGAAGGCGCCGCCGGCGAACAGGAAATGGGACTGTTCAACGCCTTCACCGGAACAACATCCTACACGTTGAGCGGAAACACACTGACTGTCGTTTCAGAGGATGGCTCTGCGGCAGTAACGCTAACGCGAAAATAAGAACGCAAATAAAACATCGGAGGCGGAAGCCTCCGATGTTTTATTTAAAATCCAGACACCCGATACCAAATCTCCACGTTTACGCTGACGGTCTTGTTGTGTTGAATGTCCATGCCGAGGCTGGGTTCGGGCGTAATGCCGACCGAACGTTTCATCGGCGCCGCTTGTATCGCCGCAAATTGAGGGTAAGGCATCTCTTCGTCGAAACTATTTTCGATTAAATCGTATACCCCAAGGATTTTCACGCCCATCGTCTTCGCCACTTTGTCCGCTTTGCTTTTGGCTTTTTCGAGCGCGGCGAGTAGACCGCGTTCGCGCGCTTCGTCTTCGTTGTACCTCCACGCGATTCGTTCCAACGTCGCATTCTTTTGCTCCGAAACGACGTCGAGCAGTTCGGCAAGCCGCTCCAGCTTTTCGCATTGGATCTTCAGCCGATAGGTCGCGCTGGAGGACTTGAGCAGCGCTCCGCTCGACGTCTCGATATGGACTCCCTGTAAATGAATTGCCTCTTCTTTGACCTCAGCCTGTTTCAGCGCCTCAATGAGCGCGCTTACCTCTTTCGCCTTTTTCATCGCCTCATTCCCGCCAACGAGCGACGAGCCCTTGACGGTTACGAACAAGTCTGCGCGGTTGGCGGATATTTCCTCTTTGTGATTGGCAGATACCTTAATTGTGTCGGGTTTGGTTTCCATGGTTTTATCCTTGAAGGGAATAGTGTGACAATCGGATAGATTGCTGGGATGCGTTGCAACGCGTCCTTTTCTATGGTTTACGGCTGCCTGTCTCCCCGCGAGATTTGAAGTTGAAGGGTTGAATTCTGCTCATCGCATACTCTGCCAACGCGGCAATCGTCAACGATGGATTTACTCCAGGGTTGGCGGGCATGATTGAGCCGTCAATGATGTACATTCCAGCGTAGTTGTGAACTTGGAAGTTTTCATCCACAGCGCCTTCTTCGGCGTTGTGGCTCATCGGTGCGCCGCCGAGGATGTGCGCGGTGGTGGGCATGCCCAAAAGATTTTCTCCGATCGAACCGAGCGCCACGCCGTTTATCCGCGCGGCGAACTCGTGCGTTATCTTATGCGAGCCTTGAACTTGCGCGTTAATCTCATAGCCGGGTTCTTCTTCTGCCACTAAGCCTTTGCGGAAAAGCGTAAACAAACCGCGTCCGATTTTGAAGCGCATTCGATTATCG
>BQMV01000108.1 GCA_022181005.1 Anaerolineaceae bacterium
TTTTTTTTTCAAGCAGAAGACGGCATACGAGATAAGGCCACGTGACTGGAGTTCAGACGTGTGCTCTTCCGATCTTGAAATTAAGCGTGCGCGCGAAATTTTAGACGCCGATCATTATGGGCTGAAAGATGTGAAGGAACGTATCCTCGAATTTCTCGCGATTCGGAAATTGAGAATTGACCGTAAAGAGGAGCCTGCGACCGCTTCCGACGACGCGATTCGACGCGAACGCGAAGGCGTAATTCTTTGCTTCGTGGGTCCGCCGGGCGTAGGAAAAACTTCGCTTGGACAATCCATTGCGCGCGCGATGGGACGCAAGTTCGTGCGGGCTTCGCTGGGCGGCGTGCGCGATGAGGCTGAAATCCGCGGACATCGTCGCACCTATATCGGCGCAATGCCGGGACGGATTCTGCAATCGCTGCGCAGAATTGAGTCGCGCAACCCTGTCTTTATGCTGGATGAAATTGATAAATTAACATACGACTTTCACGGCGATCCCGCTTCGGCGTTGCTTGAAGTTCTCGACCCCGAACAAAACAGCGAATTCCGCGACAACTATCTCGAAGTCGCTTTTGACCTGTCGCAGGTGTTCTTTGTGACCACCGCAAATACGCTCGAAACGATTCCCGCCCCGTTGCTCGACCGCATGGAAGTTATTTCGCTTGCCGGCTATACTGAAAAAGAGAAGATCGCCATTGCCAAGGGATATTTAATTCCGAGACAGATTCGCGAGAATAGTTTGCGCGAAACGGAAATCTCTTTTACCGACGACGCCTTGCAGAAGATTATCCGCGAATATACGCGCGAATCGGGCGTGCGCAGCCTCGAACGCAGGATCGGCGCAGTTTGCCGAAAAGTTGGCGCGCGTATTGCGGAAGGTAAAATAACGGGCGTGAATCTTTTGCCCGACTTGGTGGAAGAATATCTTGATCGCCCGGTCTTCCATGGAACCGAGGAACTTAATCGCCGCATCTCGATCCCTGGCGTTGTGCCGGGCTTGGCGTGGACTCCATACGGAGGCGAAGTATTATTTGTCGAAGCGACGAGTATGCCCGGAGGAAAAGGCTTTCAGATTACCGGCTCGATCGGAAACGTGATGAATGAATCGGCGCGCGCGGCGCTGTCATTTGTGCGTTCGCACGCGAAACAGCTTAAAATTGATGAACGCTTCTTCGAACAACACGATATTCACATGCACATCCCTTCCGGCGCGCAGCCGAAAGACGGTCCATCCGCCGGAGTGACCATGGCGACCGCCCTTGTTTCGCTTGCTTCGGGGCGCAAAGTGAAGCCGAACCTCGGCATGACTGGCGAGATCACCCTGCGCGGGCAAATGCTTCCTATCGGCGGCGTTAAAGAGAAAGTGCTTGCCGCGCATCGAAACGGTTTGACGACCGTGATCTTGCCGAAAGGCAACCAACAAGACGCGGAAGAAACGCCCGATGAAGTTAAGCGTGTAATGAAACTAATTTTTGTGGAAACAGTGGATGAAGCGTTATCTGCTGCGTTAGAGCCGAAACGAGCGACGCGAATGACTAAAAATGGAAAGGCGAAACGCAATGCCGAAAATTCTGCTCGTTGAAGATGACCAGAATATGGTCGCCTTGCTTTGTACGCTGCTCAAGATGGAGAAGTTCGAAGTTGTCGCCGCTGAAGCCGACGCGGACTTCTTCGCGCTCGTTTCGCGAGAAAGCCCTGATGTGCTTCTGATGGATGTTCACCTTGACGGGCTCAACGGGTTGGATGTTGTTCGAGCGTTGCGCGCCGATTCGCGCTTTGATGATTTGCGTATTGTGATGACTTCCGGGTTGGATATGCGCGAAGAATGCTTGCGAAGCGGAGCCAATGCCTTCCTTCTCAAACCGTTCATGCCCGACGATCTGATCGCCCTTTTACGAGACGGCGGCGCGTGACTCTACGGATTGGGATTTTGACCGTTTCCGATCGCGTGGCGCGCGGCGAACGCAAAGACCTTTCGGGTCCTGCGCTTGCGGATCGCGTCGAACGAGAGGGCTGGCGCGTCGTTATGAAGCGTATTGTTCCTGACGACGAACCGATCATCCGCGG
>BQMV01000109.1 GCA_022181005.1 Anaerolineaceae bacterium
CGTCAATCCGATCGTGAGCGATGAGACGGGGCGGCGGCTGAGGTCCGGCAAAATATGGTCTACCCTGACCAAGCGCAATAGGGTGCAGATAGATTCGGCATTCATCAATCAAACCAAGTTCGATGAGGCTGTGCGCCAACGTCGGTCCGGCAATTTCAATCTCCCCGTAGCGCTCAGCCTTCAATTTTCGGATCGCGCCCTCCAGATCGCCCTCAATGAGGTTGGCGTTAGGACCGACCGACTTCAACGATTTCGAGACGACCCATTTCGGATGACTTCGCCAAACCGCCGCGTAGGCGTGTTCTTCCGCATCCCATTCAGGATGATCGTCATCCCAATAGCGCATGATCTCATACATTTGACGCCCATACACACTGCCAGTCTGTAGCTTCGCCTCTTCAATGAAGTAACGGAAAAGCGTGGGGCTTGGCGCAAATGCCGTATGGTCAACATAGCCATCCAAGGACTGATTCATTCCGTACACAAGCCTAGCCATATTCTTCTGCTTCTTCTTTCCACATCCTACAAATAATACGTCATCCTCTGCAAATGCGTAACTGGATCAATGTATTGCACGCGCACATCCTCCGGCACGCTGATGCTCGTCGGCGCATAATTCAAAATAGCTTTCACCCCAGCCCTCGCTAACTGGTCCGCCGCTTCCTGCGCCGACGCAGCCGGCACGCACAACAACGCGATCTTGATTCCGCGCGCCGAAATCTCATCTTCTATCGTCGCCGCATCCAACACTATAAAATCCGCCGCTTTGCGTCCGATCTTCTTCGGGTCATTATCGAATGCCATACCCACGCGAAAGCCGCGATCTACAAACCCGTTGAAATGCGCCAACGCTTGACCGATGCCGCCCATCCCTACGATAGCTATCTCCCAAACGCGATCCACTTTGAGGATGTCGCGTAATTTATCCATCAGAAAGGAGATCGAATACCCCGTTCCTTGCTTGCCGAATTCGCCAAATTGCGAAATATCTTTGCGGATCTGCGCCGCCGAAATCCCCACTAACTCTCCCAATTCGCGCGAAGACGTGGTCAGCGCGCCCGCATCTGCCAGGCGTTGCAACGCGCGCAAATAAATAGGCAGCCGCCCAATGATAATATCTGGAATCTTCTCAGTGGTCATATATGTTGTCCCTCGCCAAGCCGGAGAACCGAATTTAACTCTACCATAAAAATAGAAAACCTGTGCCGTCCATCACAATTCGGCAGTCGTCGCAAAGAACGAACTCGGCGGCTTACGGCAACTTGACCGTCATCGTAAAACGGGTATATTGCAAACTGTCCATCGGCGCAGACTGAAATCGAATTACATACATTAATGCGGGCGCAGTGAGAATCAGAACAGTTTCTCCGCACACAAGGTTTTGAATCGCCTTCCCTTCAACGATAACCTCCGCGAGATACGACTCGCTGCCCTGACACTCCAATCGAATCACTGCACTCTCAGCCGAAGAAACGAATTGGATCCAATCCTCAGCGTCGCCCGTCGGCGAAGAAACGTCGCTCGAATACTGAAACGACCGCGTCCCCAACAAGGAAAGCGTCACGCTCGCCGCTGGCGCAGAAGCGGAATCGCCATCCTCCGGCGCGATACGCTCCGCTGGCATGGTTGCGGCGGTCGAGTCTGGCGGAGTCGCCGTTCCGATCAACTCGTTATCCGATGAAACGATTGAAAGCGCGGCGATGTCCGTCGCATCCATGAACGCCGCGTTAACCCAACCTTTGCCTTGCGGTCCGCTTGCAAATTCAATCTGCAACCATACGCCAGCGGCGTCTTTCCCCGTCAACCAAACCGTATCCTTCGCGTTCAATACGCCCAACGAATTAAAACTGACGCCTGGTCCGCTCCGCACATTCACTTGCTGTT
>BQMV01000110.1 GCA_022181005.1 Anaerolineaceae bacterium
ATTCGCGCGATGTCCCTAATTTAAAAAGAACGTTGCAACAGAATAAAATTTCAATCTATCATAGGAAACAGACATGACTGCAGAATACACATCTACCGTCGCGATGAGCATTCACGCGCATCCGGACGATCAAGAATTCTCCATCGGCGGCACGCTTGCAAAATGGGCGCAAGCGGGCTGTAAAGTCATTTCGGTCATCATCACCAGCGGCGATTCCGGCTCAAACGATCCCAGCAAAGATGGAACTTACAAAAAAGAACTTGCCGAACTTCGCGAGAAGGAACAACTAGCGGCGAACGCCATACTGGGCGTCAAACAGACGATCTTTCTGCGCTGCCCCGACGGAGAATTGGAGCCAACAATTCAACTCCGCAAGGACTTAACGCGCCTCATTCGACAATTCAAGCCAGACACAGTCTTCTGCGGCGACCCTCAAGCATGGTTTCACGGCAACGAATATATCAATCATCCCGATCATCGCGCCGCGGCGCAGGCGGCATGCGAGGCGGTTTTTCCATCGGCGGGCAGCCGGCTGATATTCGCCGACCTGCTGGAAGCGGGATACGAGCCGCACGATGTCAGCCGCTTATACATCCACGGCGCAGCGGGATCTGACGCGTGGGTTGATATTTCCGATACTTTGGATGTTAAGATCAAAGCGTTACAACAGCACGCTAGTCAAGTGGCGGTGGACAAGGTCGGCGAGTGGATCACACAATGGGCGGAGGAGGAAGCGAAAGACAAAGGCATGCAATATGCCGAGAGCTTCCGTGTGATGATTCTGAAGAAGGAAGAGATCGAACAGATCGATTAAGCGTCGTTCTGATTCTCAAAAGACCAAATATCCAAGAGCCGCGCAAGCAACAGCGATCGTGATATTGTCCACGTCTCTGAACGGCAACGATTCGATCAGCGTTGCGCCCAATGCTATCCATGCCGTTGGCAACGCGAAGCGCGCGACGGGCCCGTCAAATGCGCCAGTTTGAACATAGATCGCAAAGATAAACAGAGTCAACAGCCAGCCGCCGAGGAAAACGCTCAATGAGCCCGCGACGCTTTTTTCGCGCGACCAGAATAACTTCGGCGATTTGACGCGCCGCCCGACGATGTCGGCGATCCCATCGCCGCCGCAAAGGATCATCAATGCAGGAATACCGATCAATGAATCTTTCCAATAGATTAACGTCATGGCGACAAACACGATCCCATAAAACAGCGGACCGCGCAAAATCTCGCGCGGATCGCCCGTCCGCGACATGGCTTTGACCGCGGCTTCGTCTTTGATAACGCCTAAGCCGACAAGCGTGAATTGAACTACGATAACCAGCGGCACGAGCGCGGCAAGCCAACGAGAGATGGGCGCATCGGCAAACATAAGCCAACACAAGACAAAGATCGGTCCTGTGCCGATGTGGATGATCTTGCGGCTCAAACGACTTTCGATGAATCCGCGATGGGCGAGAAAGTCCATGAGGCGGAGGAAAATAAGGGCGACAGCAAGCGTAAGCAACGCAGCAAGATACGGATTCATACGTTCCCCGAAGTTGTAAAGTAAAGACAAAATTCCCTAACTCGTTCAACAACCAATTCCGCCTGTGCTTTCGTCACATGCGGACCGATGGGCAGGCTCAAGACGCTATTTGCAAGTTTTTCCGACAGAGGAAAATCGTCCGCTTTGTATCCGAGATCGGCATAGGCTTCTGACAGATGCGGCGGGACGGGGTAGTGAATCAACGTGTCCACGCCGTGTTCATCGAGATGCGATTTGAGTCCGTCGCGGTCATCGTGAGTCACTACGAAGATGTGCCAGCCATGTTCCGTCTGCGGCGCGGTAACCGGCAAGCCAAGCCCGGGCAGTCCGTT
>BQMV01000111.1 GCA_022181005.1 Anaerolineaceae bacterium
GGCGATAGAACTTGGCGGAGACGCCGAAGACGCCGAAGCCATTGCGCGCGAGCATGAAGTTAATGAACAGTTTCGGATGTTCGTTATCGGTTTAATCTTTACCGCGCCGCTGTTCGTCTTTTCCATGTTGCGCGATTTCAATTTATTGGGACATTGGGCGCACGCGCCTTGGGCGAATTATGCGATGATGATCGTCGCTGCGCCAGTTCAGTTCTATGTGGGTTGGCAGTATTACGTCGGCGCATACAAATCTTTGCGCAACGGCTCCGCCAATATGGACGTCCTTGTTGCGATGGGTTCTACGGTCGCTTACGTTTATTCCATATTTATTGCCTTCGGAGTAATTCCAGGACATGTCTATTTCGAGACCGCCGCGGTGATCATCACGTTGATCCGGCTTGGAAAATATTTGGAATCGCGCGCCAAAGGACGCACCTCTGAAGCGATCAAAAAGTTGATGGGGCTTCGCGCTAAAACGGCGCGCGTCATTCACAATGGGGAGGAAGTTTCCGTTCCGGTGGACGATGTTCGCGTCGGCGATGTCGTCCTTGTGAAACCCGGTGAGATGATACCGGTAGACGGCGTGGTCATCGAAGGAAAATCAAGCGTGGACGAATCTATGCTGACGGGCGAATCGTTGCCGGTGGAAAAGAAACTAGGCGACGCAGTCGTTGGCGCGACGTTGAACAAATTTGGCTTACTGAAATTTGAGGCGACGAAAGTCGGTAAAGAGACCGCGTTGGCGCGCATCATCAAACTTGTGGAAGATGCGCAGGGCAGCAAGGCTCCGATTCAAAGACTCGCCGATCAAGTTTCTGCCGTGTTCGTACCGGTGGTGATCGTCATCGCTGCGCTGACCTTTGCGGGTTGGTATTTCCTTGGCGCTCCGGGCGACCTGACTCGCGCATTGATCAATATGGTCGCCGTGCTTGTGATCGCATGTCCATGCGCGATGGGGCTTGCCACGCCTACGGCGGTGATGGTAGGGACGGGTAAAGGCGCGGAGATGGGCGTGCTGTTCAGAAATAGCGAGGCGTTGGAGCGCGCGGGAAAAGTGAACGTTGTAGCGTTGGATAAAACTGGAACGCTTACAAAGGGCCAGCCTGCCGTGACGGACGTTGTAGTAAATGGAAAGTGGAAAGTGGACGAGTTGTTGCGTTTCGCCGCATCTGTTGAAAAAGGAAGCGAACATCCGCTTGGCGAGGCGATCTGGGCGGAGGCGACGGCTCGAGGTTTGAGTTTGGGCGAAGCGGCTGGGTTTGCGGCAGAGACTGGGCATGGCGTGCAGGCTGAGGTGGAGGGAAGAAGCGTTGCCGTAGGCAATCTCCGCATGATGAACGCGCGGAACTATCCCTTGAACGGACTCGAATCCGAAGTGTCGCGTTTGCAATCTGAAGCGAAGACCGCGATGCTGGTTGCGATTGATGGTGAAGTCGTTGGCGTAATTGCCGTTGCCGATACACTGAAAGAAAATTCAGCAGAAGCGATTGCCGAATTGCATCGCATGGGTTTGAAGGTTGCCATGATCACGGGCGATAACCAAAAAACCGCCGAAGCGATTGCAAAACAAGTCGGCATTGACGAAGTTCTTGCCGAGGTCTTGCCCGAAGGAAAATCCTCTGAGGTCAAGAAACTTCAATCCGAAATCGGAAATCGTCAATCGTCAATCGTAGTTGCCATGGTTGGAGACGGCATCAACGACGCCCCCGCGCTCGCGCAAGCCGATGTGGGGATCGCCATCGGCACTGGAACCGACGTTGCCATGGCGGCGGCGCCTGTGACTTTGATGA
>BQMV01000112.1 GCA_022181005.1 Anaerolineaceae bacterium
CGTCCCAGGCCGACCACATTTCCCTACACGACGCTCTTCCGATCTATTTGGTCGACTCCAGCCTCTATTTCTTCCTCACCGCTAGTCAATATTCGGAGCGCTTTGAAAACGACTTCGCCGAATACTTTGGCTTGTCGGACGCTTATATCGTCAATTCGGGTTCTTCCGCAAATTTGGCGGCGGTTACGGCGCTGACTTCGCCCAAATTGGGCGAGCGCCGTTTGCGTCGCGGCGACGAGGTAATCACCGTTGCGGCGGGCTTCCCGACGACGGTTTCGCCGCTGGTGCAAAATCAACTTACGCCTGTTTTCGTAGATGTGAGTCTCGGCGATTACACCGCCATCCCCGCGCAAATCGAAGAAGCGATTGGACCGAAAACGCGCGCGATTGTCATGGCGCATACGATGGGCGTTCCTTTCGACCTCGACCTTGTAATGCGCCTCGCCAAACAACATCGCTTGTGGGTGATCGAAGATAACTGCGACGCGCTCGGTTCGCGCTATCGCGGGCAGTTGACCGGCTCCTTTGGCGATCTCGCCACCGTTTCGTTTTATCCCGCGCATCACATCACGATGGGCGAAGGCGGCGCGGTATTGGCTGCCGATATGATGTTGGGACGCATCGTCCGTTCCATCCGCGATTGGGGGCGCGATTGCTATTGCGCCGGCGGCGAGAACAACACTTGCGGCAAGCGTTTTAGCCAGCAATTCGGGGCGTTGCCTTTCGGCTACGACCATAAATACGTTTACAGCCATATCGGCTATAACTTGAAAGCGACCGATATGCAAGCCGCAATCGGCTTGGCGCAATTGGACAAGTTGGAAGATTTCATCGCGTGGCGAAAATCGAATTTCAAGAGCATTTATGCTATGCTCGAACCTTACGAAGACCGTTTGATTTTGCCGCGCGCTACGCCTAACTCCGACCCCGCTTGGTTTGGCTTTGTGCTGACGGTGCGCGAAGACGCCGGCTTTACCCGCGCCGAGTTGACTGCTTTCCTCGAAGCCAATCGCATTGAGACGCGCAGTTTATTCAGCGGCAATCTATTGCGTCAACCGGCGTTCATGCACATCGAACATCGCGTCGTCGGCGACTTGACCAACACCGATGTGATTATGAATCGCTCGTTCTTTATCGGCGTGTATCCCGGCATTGACGAAAGTCAGTTGCAATACATCGGCTCGGTGTTTGACCGTTTTATGCGCGGGGAGCGCGTCGGTTAATGCCGCAGAAAATCCCTTGCGAAGTTGTCGCATTGGACGATCACGACGAGCGCGTTTATTCCCTAACGCTTCGTTTGGATTCGCGCGCGCCGCGCTTTGCGGCGGGACAGTTTTTGCACCTCGCCTTGGACGATTACAAACCCGGCGATTTCTGGCCCGAGTCGCGCGTTTTCTCCATCGCCAGCGCGCCGACGCAACGCGATCTTTTGCGAATCACTTACGCCGTCAAGGGGAAGTTCACCGAGCGTATGGAATCCGAGTTGCGACTGGGCGCGCGCGTTTGGGTGAAATTGCCTTATGGCGAATTCATCGTCAACCCCGAAAGCGACGCTTGTTTGCTGGCGGGCGGCACCGGCGTTACCGCGTTCACCGCGTTCGTTGACGGATTGCCGCCGGAGCAGGAACATCAAATTTTTCTTTTCTACGGCGCGCGCCGCCCCGATCTGTTGATATATCGTCCGCTGGCGGACGAGGCGTTGCGACGCTGCCCGAATTTTCACGCGACCTATTTTGCGGA
>BQMV01000113.1 GCA_022181005.1 Anaerolineaceae bacterium
ACGAGATAAGGCCACGTGACTGGAGTTCAGACGTGTGCTCTTCCGATCTTTATCTTTATAAACAATAAAGCGCAGAGCGTTGTCAACATATTAAACCGAGCTTTCCGCGTCTGTGCCTGTCCCCCAAGTCTCTATTGAGAAATCGTCGCTTAGAATTGTCTCTGCATCCTGTACGCCGGCGGCGGGAATATCAACCGTCGGGATAACGATAGTAGGAATTTCAGGCGCCTCTATATCTTTACTGCCTGCCACAGCCTCGCAAGCCAACGCCGCCAGCGACAACGCCGCGACAGCAAGAATAATTCGAACTTTACCTTTCATCTTTAATTCTCCTTTCGAAATTAAATGCAGGGGATTGTATCATCATGCAACGCTCGGATAACAGCGCGCTATGGAAATTCCCAGCGGCTCAACGGTTCATTGTCAACGCGACCCAATCGCCCATTTGCCGACGCCCGCTCAAACGCAGGTTCTTTGCCTGCCCCGCCTTTACGACATTTTCTTCCCGCTCTTGCAGGATTCCGCTGAGGATGATCGAGCCGCCCTTCTCGATCAGATCCGCCAGCCCCGCGTCGAAGAGACGGATGATGACCGGCGCGAGGATGTTCGCCACCACCAGCGGCGCGGACTTGAAAGGGAATTTGCCCTCGAGAATTTCCGCCACTGACCCGACACCAAGAATTAATTCCTCCCCCACTTCGTTGACGTTCGCGTTCTCGCGCGAGTTGACAATGGATTCGGAATCAATATCCACTCCTAAGACCTTGCTCGCGCCAAGTTTGATCGCGGCAATGGAGAGGATGCCGGAGCCGCAACCGACGTCAATACACGAAAGAGGAAAGAGGAAAGATGCGCCGCTTTCTTTCGTCTTTCTTCTTTCCCAAAAAGTTAACTCTAATAACTCAAGGCACAATTGCGTGGTCGGATGCGTGCCCGTCCCAAACGCCATGCCCGGGTCGATCTTGATGGCTACGCGATTTGGTTCAGGTGATTCCATCCACGCGGGGAGGATGAGGAGTCGCTCACCGATGCGGATCGGCTTGTAATGTTGCTTCCAAGCCTCCATCCAGTTTTGATCCGCGATCTGTTTATAAGAAGGAGTCGGCAAGGGCTGGATCATCCCCAAATAAAAAAGCGACTCTTCAAGTTTCTGCCGCGTCTCTTCGAGAGAGTCGTTCACTTCCAAATACGCGCGGACGGTGATCGGTCCCGTCGGTGTGCCTGCGTCTTCATCGTCGTTGTACTTCACGCCCTGTTCGGTCATCACGCCATTGGGGGCGAAACGCGCGAACACATCCGCCACCGATTCGGCGAGCTCGCCGTCTACTGTCATTGAAACTTCAAGCCAATTCATGTTTGAATAAATCCTTGTGAACCGAACGGATCAAATCTTTCTCATCGAAGATCATGCGCGGCAGGTCGCTCACGTCGAAATACTTCATCTCTGAGACCTCATAACTTTCTCGAAATTCGCCGCCGACGATCTTGCACAGGTACATCAATGTGATATGCCGAAATAATTTGGAACTGTCGGCAAATAATAATCTCTCCACCTTGATCGTTAACCCAGACTCCTCATAAAACTCGCGGATCACTCCCTCTTCGGGCTGTTCGCCATATTCCAACCCACCGACGGGAATCCCCCACGCAAACTTGCGATACGTGTGTTTGAACAACAGCACTCTGCCCTGCTCATCGAACACCAACGCGGCAACCCCCA
>BQMV01000114.1 GCA_022181005.1 Anaerolineaceae bacterium
TTTGCAGATGAGGCATATCTGCTGGGACCTTCTCCTTCGCGCGAATCGTATTTGCGCGCCGACAAGATCATTGACATCGCGCGAAAGACCGGCGCCAGCGCGATCCATCCGGGTTACGGTTTCCTCGCCGAACGCGAAGACTTCGCCGCCGCCTGCGCCGACGCGGGCATTACATTCATCGGACCCAAACCCGCCTCCATCGCCGCAATGGGAGATAAAGCCGTCGCGCGCGCGACCGTTCTTAAAGCAGGCGTGCCAGTTGTACCGGGCATTGAAGGCGTCGGCAATCGGACCGACGACGAGCTGCTCGCAATGGCTCCGGGCATCGGCTTCCCATTGCTGATCAAAGCCTCCGCCGGCGGAGGCGGAAAAGGCATGCGAGAGGCGACCAGCCTTAAAGAAATGCCCGCCCTTCTCCAATCTGCGCGGCGCGAAGCCGAATCAGCCTTCGGCGACGGCGATGTGTATCTCGAAAAACTGATCACCGCCGCCAGACATATCGAATTCCAAATTCTCGCAGACGCGCACGGAAACACGATCTATCTCGGAGAACGTGAATGTTCGTTGCAACGACGCCACCAAAAATTACTCGAGGAAGCGCCGTCGTCCGCGGTCAGCGAGGAATTACGCGCCAAAATGGGCGGAGTTGCCGTACGAGCCGCGCAAGCCGTTGACTACGTTAACGCCGGCACGATCGAATTTCTGTTGGACAAAGACGAGAATTTCTACTTTCTCGAAATGAATACGCGCCTGCAAGTGGAACATCCGATCACTGAATTAGTCACCGGCGTAGACATTGTCAAAGAACAGATTCGCATCGCGCGCGGCAGACCGTTGAGTTACGCGCAAGACGAAATCAAAGTCAACGGGCATGCTATTGAATGCCGCATCAACGCCGAGGATCCGTACAACAACTTCTTGCCATCTACCGGGCGAATTACGCACAGTCTGATTCCCACCGGACCAGGCGTGCGCGTGGACACCGGCGTATACCCCGGCTTCGAGATCACGCCATTCTACGACTCGATGATCGCAAAACTGATCGTGTGGGGCGAGACGCGCGCGCAAGCCATCTTACGCATGCGGCGCGCACTGGAAGAGTACCGCGTCGTCGGCGTACGGACGAACATTCCCTTCCACCAAGTGATGATGGATTCGCATCGCTTCATGGGCGGTCAATACGATACGCGCTTTATCGAAGAACGCTTCTCTATGGAAGACGCGGAAGAATACGTCGAAGATTATTCCGAAGCGGCAGCGATCCTCGCCACGCTGGTTGCTCATCGAGAAACTGAAAAAGCCGCTCAATTCGTGCAGCGCAACGAGAGAGATACAAGCAACTGGAAGTGGGTCAGCCGCTGGGAAAGGATGCGACGATGAAATATATCGCGACCATAGAAGGCAAGGAATTTTTAGTGGACGTTATTGACGAAAAACAAGTGGTCGTCAACGGCAAGCCCTATCACATTGACTTCGAGTCGGTCAGCGGACAGCCCGTCTATTCATTGATTGCCGAAGGCAAATCGCACGAAGCCTATATCGCACAAGCCGACGAGGGCTGGCAGGTTCTCTTGCGCGGGCGGTCGTATTAAGTCGCTGTAGAGGACGAGCGCGAGAAGCGTCTGCGCGTCGCGGCAGGCGGAAGCGCGGCGGAAAGCGGCGAATGTACGCTTAAAGCGCCGATGCCGGGACTCGTTGTCGCCATATCAGT
>BQMV01000115.1 GCA_022181005.1 Anaerolineaceae bacterium
AGGCCACGTGACTGGAGTTCAGACGTGTGCTCTTCCGATCTCTGTGTTTGCCTTCTCGATAGTCCGGCAAAACGAACACAACTCCGGCGCGGACGTGGGCTGTCCGCACTTCACACACGGATGCAGATGCGCTTGCTTAGAATCTTTTTCCACGAACAACGTCCCGCTCTTGCGCGCTTCGAGGAACCGCAGGTAAAACGTCAACTTTGCGCCGGGGCGATCCGTTTCGAGTTTGTTGAGCAACTCCTTGTAGTAAATGGACTGCGACCCTTCCGCGAACGGACATTCCTCGTAGATGTATTCGATTCCCCGCGCGAGGCAATACGCCGTCATCTCGCGCTCGTAGAAGCGGCACAAAGGCTTCACTTTGCGAGCCAAGCCACCCGTCGAAGCGAGAACCGGGCTTTGTCGCAGGAGAAAATCCGCTGACCATGAAAGCGTGTTGCCGAACAACACCGCGGCTTCGTCATCCAAA
Source organism: Anaerolineaceae bacterium (assembly GCA_022181005.1). GTDB lineage: Bacteria > Chloroflexota > Anaerolineae > Anaerolineales > Villigracilaceae > Defluviilinea. Next base: position 476 of record BQMV01000115.1, read on the forward strand.
TTGTGACCGGTTGCCAGAACGTCGTAGCCGAGATCGCGCGCGATGCGATTCATTTCGTGACGCTTCGCCAGTCCGCACACCGCGCAGGGTTTGCCGTAGCCGCGATGCGAAATCTCGGAGAGCACCGGGATCGACTGACCGTATTCTTTTTCGATGTCAACGACGTGGAGTTTCAAATTATTTTCATTCGCAAATTTCTCGGTGAGACGTTGCGACTCATGCGAATAATTTATCCCACCATTGATTCCCAAACCGAGATACAACCCATCGGCTTGATAGCCGAGCCGCGCGAGGATGTCCCACAGCCCAAGCGAATCTTTGCCGCCCGAAACCGCGACAAGAATTTTTTCATGCCGTGTGAACATCTCATATTTTTTGATGAAGCGCTCGGTCTGTTCGGGGATCCATTCGAGGTAATGATCCTTGCACAACGCCAGTTTATGCTGGCGCATGTTCACCGAGGCTTTCTCTCCGCATTTTTTACATTTCATAATTTCATCATGTCATTGCGAGGAGGACGAAGTCCGACGAAGCAATCTCCAGTACGTCGAGGAGATTGCTTCGCTTCGCTCGCAACGACATTAGCCTCCCGAAATCACCGCGATCAATTTCACTTCGTCGCCGTCTTTGAGAATCTCATCGTCGAGGATCATCTCGCCTTCGCGCGTGGCGATCACCGACTCAGGCACAACGCCGCACTTCTTCAACGCGTCGAGCAGCATCATGCCGTGTTTCACTTCATACTCTTTATCTCGCAGAATTAATTTCGCTGTCATGCCGCCATTCTAACACGCCTACTTCTCGTTCTACCCCTCACCGATCCGCCTCTCCACTTTCTACTTTCCACTTTCCACGCATCCGCCCCACCTTCACCCTTCATCCTTATCTTGACTCTCCCCCCTCTTCCCTGTACGATTAGCCCCATGCGAATCGGAATGATGACAGACGCCTACAAACCCTACGTCAGCGGCGTGACGAGTTACGTGGACACAAATAAACGCGCCCTCGAAAAACTTGGGCACGAAGTGTACGTCTTCACCTTCGGCGACCTCGAATATCAGGATGACGATCCGCGCGTCTTTCGCAGTCCCGGCATGCCGCTCTCCGATACCGGCTTTTATCTCTCCCTCCGCCAC
>BQMV01000116.1 GCA_022181005.1 Anaerolineaceae bacterium
GCAGAGTGAACTTTGCGGAATCGTATCCTAGCCGTTCCAACTTTGCCATCTTCCGCACCACGCAATAGGTGTCGCGCGTGAACACGCCGATGGGTCCCCAGTAATTGAACGAGTATGTGAACTGGGCGTAGCCGCCAGCCAACTGCACGGGGTTGATGCGGGTGCGCGTCAGGCTGTTGTGACCGCCCGCGCGTTTTCCGTTGCGGATCTGCGACTTGGGGATGAAGACCGTCCGCTCGACCGCGTGATAGTACAGGCACGTCCCAGGTTGGACGCGCGCGCTAACCGCGGCGCGCGTCACCACCACGCCGTTGTCGTTGTGGACTTCGACCCAGTCGTTATCCTGAATGCCCACGCTTTCGGCTTCCTTATCGTTGAGCCAGACGGGATCCATGCCGCGCGAGAGCGTCAACATGCGATGGTTATCCTTATACGTCGAGTGAATATTCCATTTGCCGTGCGGCGTGATGTAGTTGAGGATCAGGCTCTTATCGTCCACCGTGCTTTTCACGATATCGCCGATCTTCTTCCAATCGCCGGGCTTCGCCACGAGTTTCGGCTTGAACGTGGGCAGGTTCTCGCCGAAGTCCATGTAATACGGGTGATCAATGTAGAAGTGCTGTCGTCCCGTCAATGTGCGCCAGGGGACGCGCCGCTCGATACTCATGCACCACGCCGAATACGCGCGCCCGTCGTTGACCATGCCGCTCCAGCACGGACTAATGAGCGTGCGCCTTACTTGCCGCGTCAGGTCGAAGAAGGTCATCCGCACATCGCGGACGCCCTCGGCGAGATCCGCCAGCGGCAGACCGACGCGCTCCTCCTCGTGCTTGAACGCCGTATATGCGACTTCGCCGTTCGATTCGGGCGCGAGATAAAGAATGACATTCGCGGCGTCGAGCGCGTCTTCCAACGACGGATATTTGCCCCCGCCCCATTCCACACAGCGCATATGACGCGGGTCCGGCGAGCCGCCGACGGGATTCTTCAACAACTCATCGTAAAACTCCGCCACAGGAATTTGCACACCGTTGCCGCTGATGCCGTCCCTGCGGAGGTTGGGTCCAAGCGAGATGAACTTGTTGTAGAGGTTGGCATAATCGCGTTCGACTACGTTGAAATGCGGCATGGTCTTGCCGGGGATGGGGTCGCATTCACCCGCGCGCCAATCTTTCACGTCGGGTTGCGAAAGTTCGTCGGGCGTGTCGTGTTTGAGCGGGGTCATCACCAGGTCTTTGACGGGCTCGGGGAAAACATCCGCCGAAAGTTCGCTGATCTTCTTCGAGAAGGCTTTGAAGATCTCCCAATCGGTCTTCGATTCCCACACGGGCGGAACAGCCTGCCCCAGCGGGTGAACGAAGGAATGCAAGTCGGTGGAGTTGAGATCGTTCTTTTCGTACCAGAACGCGGCGGGCAGGACGATATCCGAATACAGCGCGGAGGAATCCATGCGGAAGTTGAGGTCCACGATCAAATCCATTTTGCCGCGCGGCGCGGGCTCGGTGAATTTGACGGTCTTCACCTTATCCTTCGCATGTTCCTCCGCAATGATG
>BQMV01000117.1 GCA_022181005.1 Anaerolineaceae bacterium
GATATTTTCCTTCGCCGCTAAATTCGGAAAATAGCAACAACGCTTCGCACGCCAGCGCGTTGCCAGAAGGCGAGGCGTTGTCTTGCACGTCTTTCGGTCTTAATAATAATGTTTCACCGTCTGCGGGCGTGTCGAAGAACCCGCCGTTGGGATCGGCGAAGCGGGCGATCATTTCTTCGACCAACTCTTGCGCGGCGCTGTACCACTTGACGTTGAAATCGGTTTGATAGAGTTCGAGCAGCCCAAGGATGAGCGCGGCGTAATCTTCAAGGAAGCTGGCGGCGGCTATTTTACCGTCGCGCCAACTGTGTTTGAGGCTGCCGTTTGTGCGCAAGTTGGATAGGAGGAACTCTGCGTTGCGCGTAGCCAGGATGTGGTAGGCGTTGTCGGGGATGATGGAGGCGTTAGTTTCCGCTTCGGCGGAAAAGACGCGCGCCGCTTCGGCTAAGGTTGCAAGCGTGAGCCCGTTCCATGAAGCGAGGATTTTATCGTCGGTGGAAGGGCGGACTCGCTGTGAACGCGCGGATAACAGTCGAGAATGGCAATCGGTCAATCTGGCGGCGAGCGTTTGCGGGTCGAGTTTGAAGCGGGCGGCGAGAGCGCCGTCGTCCAGAACGCGTTGCAGGATCGTCTTGCCTTCCCAATTTCCGCGCGCCGTGATTCCGTACGCCGCTTCAAAGAGTTCGAAATCGCTTTGCAGAGTCGCGCGGATTTGCTCGAGAGTCCAGACGTAGAATTTTCCTTCCTGACCCTCGGATTCAGCGTTGAGCGACGAGTAGAAACCGCCGGCGGGATGCGTCATTTCACGGGCGATGAAGTCGAGTGTTTCGGCGGCGATGCGCTTGAAGAACGAATCGTTGAAAATTTGCCAGGCGTGAAGGTAGGCGCGCGCGAGCAGGGCGTTATCGTAGAGCATTTTCTCGAAGTGCGGCGTGCGCCAGGCGACGTCTGTGCTGTAGCGCGAGAAGCCGCCGCCGACGACGTCGTACATGCCGCCGCGCGCCATGGCGCGGAGCGCGTGAAAGCAGGCTCGCAGTGTTAATGAATCGGCGGGATTTTCGGACTCTTTGTTTTTGGCGGCGCGCCGCAGGAGGAATTCGATCGTCATTGCCTGTGGGAACTTGGGCGCGGAGCCCCAGCCTCCGTTGCTCCAGTCGTAGTCGTCGAGCAGTTGCGAGGCGGCTGCGTTCAAATGATCTTGTGAGAATGAGGCGCGGGTTTGAGGGGCGATGCTCAACGCTTGGCGGATGCGATCGGTCACTTTATCGCCGATGCGCGCTGCGTCTTTTTGTTGTTCGCGCCAAGCGCGCGCAGAGACCGCTAAGATGTCTTTGAAGGCTGGCATATTGTCGCGCGCTGCGGGCGGGAAGTAGGTCCCGGCGAAGAAGGGTTTGAGGTCGGGGGCGAGGAAGACCGACAGGGGCCAGCCGCCGGAGCCGGTCATGGCGACGGTAGCTTGCATGTAGATGGCGTCGAGGTCGGGGCGTTCTTCGCGATCCACTTTGATGTTGATGAAGTTTTCGTTCATCAACGCGGCGGTCTCTTCGTCTTCGAATGATTCGCGCGCCATG
>BQMV01000118.1 GCA_022181005.1 Anaerolineaceae bacterium
GGGCAGACTGCCCGCCGTTCAAAACCTCATCCGCAAAGCCATACTCCACTGCCTGCCTTGCGCTCATCCAGGTTTCATCTGCCATCATGCGCGAGATTTTCCCCTCGTCAAGTTTTGTTTTTTGCGCATACGTGGCAACCAACCCGTCTTTGATAATCTTCAAATCATCGCGCAGTTTGCCGAGGGTTTCGATGTTAAGCGCGGCAAGAAAAACCAAGACCAACGGGTCATGAATCATCATGTACGCGCTGTCCATCATCACGACTTTCTTTGCCGCCATTGTGACAGCCACCGCCGCGCTTGCCGCCATGCCGTCTACACGGGCGGTAATTTCGCCAGGATAATCGCTCATAATGGATCGCATGACGCTGGCGGCAATCACATCGCCACCCGGAGAATTAATCTTCATCAGCACGGGACCGCCCTTGCCAAATTTATATAAATCATCCTTAAATTTGGCGGGGGTAATTTCATCTTCGAACCAGGAATACTCCGAGAGGATTCCGTACAACTCCATTTCGGCTTGTCCGCTTTGGCTCTGTTCGGAGTTGATAAACTTCCAAAACGGCTCATTAGGTTTCGCGCTGCCGTCAAAGCAGCGGATCGGTTTATTGGTTGGCATTCTCGCCTCCTATTTTTCGGACATTGCTCATCATGTAGAAGTCGTCGCCTCCGGCGTAGGCTTCCATATCTTCTTTTTCTCGCGCTTCGTTTGGCGTCATAATGCCGTTTTGGATGCGGACCGACATTGCGGTTGCGCGGGCTTGCGCGTCCATTCGCAAAAGAGACTCGCGCACAAACTTAAAATAATTGCTGGCTTGATCGGACTGTGAAACCCATTTGATTCGCGCGCCCTCTTCCCATGGCACAAGATACGAATCCAGTGTGCCCTGCAGATACTCAATGTATTTTTGCTCGTTGCTGTTATAGGCTTCTTTGCCTCTGTTTAACATGTGCTCGGAAAGACCGAAAAAATTGCAGATGTCGCGGTCTGTGGCATCTATGCTTTCCAAAAATTGCGCGTCTTTGGGCTGCATGGAGATTGTTTCAAATTTGGTAATGCGCTTGTCCAGCACAGCCAGCCGATAGGCATTGTCGCTTCCGCTCATCGCCTCTTCATACGCATCCCGCACGCGCTTGCGACCTTCTTTGTCCAGCGTGCCATCCACCTGGACATAAGCCGAGGCATTCAATCCCTGCGAATAAAATTGACCTTGCGTCTTTCGCGCTGCCAACTGACGACCAATGGTCTCACGCGCAAACGTAATCACGCCGCGCCCCATAAATCCGGTTGCGTCTGGGTTGATCAACAAGTGCAAAATTTCAACAGAGGGGATGTATTCGGTTCGGTTGTTTTAAAATGTATGCCTATACCAGAGATTGCCCTCCATGTCGAAGACCGGCACGGTCTTATCGGCTGGCAAAATCAACAACTGGCCCGGACCGACAGCGGGC
>BQMV01000119.1 GCA_022181005.1 Anaerolineaceae bacterium
TTCCGATCTGATCCCTGAGCCAACCGAATTCTACATTGACATGGATCTGTGCATGAATTGCGGCTATTGCGCAGAATACTGCCCGTTCGACGCAATCAAGATGGATCACGACTTTGAAGTCTCTTCGTACGGGCGCAATGTGTACGATATGGAAAAACTGCTCAAATCGAGCGAGTATTACAAAAGCATCCGCCCATTAAATTACGAACGCGAAGAAGCCGCCCGCATTGCGGAAGCCGAAGCGAAGAAAGCGAAGGAAGCGGCTCGCGCCGCCGCACAAGCCGCCAAGCCGGCAAATCCGCCGGCGGCGCCGACAGCGTAACAAATACAGGCGGACAAAGCGGCTTTTACGCGCCTCTTTGTCCGTTATACACACAAAGGAAACCAAATGACAGTCATCACAAAAGAAGCGGTTCTGCAAGCGCTGAGCGTTGTGCAAGAACCCGATCTAAAGCAAGACCTCGTAACCCTCAACATGGTCAGGCACGTTGAAATCAACGGCGGAGAGGTTTCATTCACCGTCATGCTTACCACGCCCGCCTGCCCATTCCGCGTCAAGATCGAAAAGGACTCGCGAGACGCAGTCATGAAAATTGACGGCGTGAAATCCGTCAACATCAAGATGGATTCAGACGTGCCAAACGATGGGCGTATGCGCGGATTGGTCAAAACCCCAATTCGCAACGCCATCGCGATCGGTTCCGGCAAGGGCGGCGTGGGCAAATCCACTGTGTCTGTCAACGTCGCGGTGGCATTAGCGCAAAGCGGCGCCCGCGTCGGATTGCTAGACGCGGATATTTACGGTCCCAACACGCCCACTATGCTCGGCGTGACAAAACTTCCGCCCCCGCAGGGGCAGCGTCTCATCCCCGCCGACGCGTACGGTTTGAAAATGATTTCGATGGGACTGCTCGTCAAGCCGGGGCAGCCGCTCATTTGGCGCGGACCAATGCTCAATTCGGCGATCCGTCAATTTTTGGGCGACGTGGAATGGGGCGAGCTGGATTACTTAATCATTGATCTTCCGCCCGGCACCGGCGATGCGTCGCTTTCGCTGGCGCAAGCCTTACCGCTTAGCGGCGCGGTGATCGTCACGCTTCCGCAGCTGGTGTCGCTCGAAGACGCCGGGCGCGGACTCAACATGTTCAAGACGCTTGAAGTGCCGATTCTCGGAATCGTTGAAAATATGTCGTACCTTGAACTGCCCGATGGAGCGCATATGGATCTCTTCGGAACGGGCGGCGGCGAACACCTTGCGCAGGTCACCGGCACATCCTTCCTCGGCAACGTGCCAATCGATCCAAACGTCCGCATTGGAGGCGACACGGGCAAACCGATCATCGTCTCGCATACCAACTCGGCGGCGGCGCAAGCCTTGCGCCAGATCGCTGAAAACCTCGCCTCAAAGGTCAGCGTCAGATCGGAAGAGCGTCGTGTAGGGAAAGAGGGTAAGA
>BQMV01000120.1 GCA_022181005.1 Anaerolineaceae bacterium
AGGGTGAGGGATGTCATAATGACTGCGGTCAGACGATGCCTGCGCGCCGCCTGAACTCTGAAACGATAACGCTATTGAGCGTTCCTTATCTCTTAACTGTCGCGCCCGTGATCTTAATCCCCGCGTGGGTGGAACCGTATTGTTTGTTGATATTGATCAGCACGCTGGTTAAGCCTTCCAGCACGACGGAATTTTCGATGGGACCCGCGTCCCAGCCTGTCAGCCCGGCGGCTTCGACCAGTTTGAGGACTTCTGCGCGCGCGGCTTTGCTTGTGCCTGCCACTAATACGTCGCATTCTACGTCTTCGTCTTTCAGCAAATGCTCATGCGAGATATTTTGGAACGCAGCGACTACTTCCACGCCTTCGCCGACGATGTTTTTCGCCTCTTGTGCGGCGGAGCCAGCCGCGGGCATTTGCACTTTAGAAACCTTTGGCGGAACGAGCGGCACGGTCACGTCAATGAGGATTTTCCCTGCAAGAACGTCTTTGACGCTTTCGAGCGTGTCGTGGTGCGCGGCGTACGGCACGGTCAATACTACGATATCCGCAAGTTGCGCGGCTTCTTGGTTGGATGCGCCAACCGCCGATGCTGAACCATCCAACATTTCTACGATTTCAGAGGCGGCGGTTACCGCCCGTTCGGAGGAGCGCGAGCCGATTAATACTTTGTATCCCGCTTTCGCCCAACGATAGGCGAGTCCTTTGCCTTCTTTGCCCGTGCCGCCGAGAACGGCGATGGTTAATAATAACGGCTCTTTGATTTCGCTAGTTGTCATCTCACACTGCCTTTGCGACTTCCTTTTGATAACGTTCCCAAACTTTTGGCGCAATTTCCAGCGCTTTGGCGGCGATCTCCGCCTCATCGAGCGTGAGTAATTCGCGGTCTTTCATCAATACTTTGCCGGCGACGATCGTTGTAGCGATCATACTTTGCTGGAAGCCGAAGAGAATATGCCATGGCAGGTTGTCTGCGGTAAGAGGCGTGACCGGATGATAATCCACGAAGATCAGGTCGGCGAATGCGCCGGCGCTTATCTCTCCGATGGCGGCGGTTGGGAAGAAGATGTTTGCCAGCGCGGCGTTATTGTAGATCGCCATTTGGGCAATGTCATACCCGCTCATACGACGCGGGTCGCGATGATGGACTTTGTGAAGCAGATAGGCGCTTTTCCATTCTTCCCACATGGCGTTTGAGAAACCGTCATTGCCGAGGCAGACTTTGATTCCCGCGCGCATCATGGACTCGACCTGCGCGACGCCGACGCCGTTGTTCATGTTTGAGCGCGGTTGGTGCGAAAGCCATGTTCCCGTTTCGGCGATCAGTTCCATTTCACGCGCATCGAAGTGGACTCCGTGCGCGGCGATTGTGTTGAGTCCGAGGATGTTGTGTTTTTGCAGACGGTCTGCCGCGCGTAACCCTGATTTATTCAGGCTGTCGTACTCGTCCGATTCGT
>BQMV01000121.1 GCA_022181005.1 Anaerolineaceae bacterium
AAGATCAACTGTTCTGTTCGATGTCGCGAGGGTTGAGCGAGGAGGAAGCGACGACGATGGTCGTTTAAGGCGTCATCGAACCGCTCGTTAAAGAACTGCGGATGGAATATGCGGTCGGAATGAGTCGCTTGATCGCGTTGCAGATGGAAGGGTCAGTTGGCTAAGCGTTAGGCATTTGACACGTAGTGGTTCAATCGAATGGATATAACATGCAGGAAAAACCAAAAATAGTCATTTCAAAAACGCGCCGCGCGACCTCCGCCGCTGCAGATTTCACTTTTACAGAATCAGACATGCGGATCGGACAAAGCGCTGTCGCTTCTTACCGAACTGCGGCTTGGTCGACTTATAAAAAGAATGCGATGCCCGACACTTCTCTCGAAGCCTGGCGCCGCACAGACATTCACGCTATTCCCGCAGACGCGTTCAGGTTTCCCGCAGAAGGCGCGTTCAACGATTTGCCCCCGGTGCGCGAGGATTTGCTCCGTCCGCTGGTCGCAAACCAGCTCGGCGGACAGATCGTCCTTTTGCCGGGCGGCGCGACGATCGAACTCGATGAAGCGCTTGCGAAAAAGGGCGTGATCTTCACCGATTTAAAGACCGCTGAGGAGAAATATCCCGAGTTGCTGGCGAAGATGTTGGGAAAAACCGTTAATGTGGAAGAAGGCAAATTCTCTGCATTGGCTGGCGCGTTCGCGCAAAATGGCGTAGTGTTGTACGTCCCTAAAGGCGTGACGGTGGACGAACCGCTGCACTCCGTACTGTGGGGACCTGGTGCAAATTTGGCGCACATCTCCCACATCCTCGTTTTAGTGGACGAAGGCGCTTCGGCGACGTATGTTCATGAGGCGGCGTCTCCCGATGAAACCGGGACAAACTCGCTGCACGCGGGCATCGTCGAATTGCAAGTGATGGAAGACGCGACGTTGAAATTTGTCGAATTGCAATCATGGGGGCGGCACGTCTGGAATTTTAGCCATGAGCGCGCCCGCGTCGAAAAGAGCGGCAACCTCGACTGGATTTTCGGCGCGATCGGCTCGCGCTTGACGAAGAATTTCTCCGAGTTGGATCTGGCTGGCGATGGCGCGTGGGGACGTATGTCCGGCTTTTACTTCACCGACGGCGCTCAACATCTTGACCACGATACGCAGCAAAATCATCTCGCGCCGCACACTACCAGCGACTTACTGTTCAAAGGCGCGCCCAAGGGCAGCAGCCGTTCAGTGTGGCAGGGGATGATCTACGTCGCCCCGGGCCCCCAAAAGACCGATGGGTATCAGGCGAATCGCAACCTTGTATTAAGTGATAAAGCGCGCCCCGATTCGATCCCCGGGCTGGAGATTCTTGCCGACGATGTGCGCTGTACACATGGCGCAACCGTTGGTAAACTGGAGCAAGAGCCGCTCTTCTACCTAAAATCGCGCGGCATCCCGC
>BQMV01000122.1 GCA_022181005.1 Anaerolineaceae bacterium
ACGGAAGTGGAAGCTATGCGCCGCGCGGTGCAGATCGCCCAGTCCACGCTTGAGGCGACGATTCCGCTCATCAAAATTGGCATGACCGAAAAAGAGGTATCCGCAGAGTTGGTGATGCAATTGTTCAAGCACGGCTCCGAGCCCGAGTTGCCGTTTGCGCCGATTGTTTCGTCGGGACCGAACTCGGCAAACCCGCACGCTTCGCCGTCCGACAGAAAATTACAAGCGGGCGATCTGCTCGTCGTGGATTGGGGTGCGGCGCACGATGGGTATATCTCTGATCTCACGCGCACTTTCCCTGTGGGCGAGGTGGATGCCGAGTACGAAAAGATCCACAAGATCGTGCAGGAGGCGAACGCGGCTGGTCGCGCCGCCTCGAAGCCCGGTGTCCCATGCGCGAATGTGGACAAAGCCGCGCGCGACGTGATCGAACAATCTGGCTACGGAAAATATTTCACGCATCGCACCGGTCACGGCATCGGCATGGAGGGACACGAAGACCCCTACATGCGCGGCGATAATTTGCAACTGCTCGAACCCGGCATGGCGTTCACGGTCGAACCGGGGATTTATTTAGCAGGTAGAAACGGCGTGCGCATCGAGGATAATGTTGTCATCACCGAATCGGGCGCGGATGTGTTGTCCGATATGCCGAGGGAGATGCGGGTGGTGGGGTAGTTCTTGTTTGCCGCGAATTGTGCGGGTACTTCGACGCAGTGAGCGAAATTCGCGGCTGTGAGTTTGGAGATTTTACGATCGAGATAATTTACAAGGCGTTGTCGTTTGCGATTATTGGGGCGGCGATGGAGGTTCACAGTATCCTCGGACCCGGTTTTTTTAGAGGCGGTTTATCAAGCCGCGCTTGAAAAGGAATTGACTCTTCGCGGCATGCCTTTTCAGCATCAGGTCGAATTACCCGTCTCATACAAAGGAAATTTGATCGGCGTGTACAAGGCAGATCTTGTGATTGATGGGAAAATCATTGTTGAGATCAAGAGCATTTCCAGACTTAATACTTCGCACCAAGCGCAAGCCCTTCATTACCTTACCGCCACCGGCTTGGAACTTGCGATCCTGATCAATTTCGGCGCTGGCTCCTTGGAACACCACCGCGTCGTTAAGTCAAGAAATAAAAATTCGCGCTAATTCGCGAAATTCGCGGCTAAGGGTTTAGATGACGATGATTTTGATTCGTCAAGTCGATCCAAAAGAGGCGGGTACGCTATCTCAAATTGCCCTCTCTGCCAAACGTCACTGGGACTATCCTGAACGATGAATGGGAATCTGGACTCCGCAATTGACCTTCACGCCCGAATACTTTGACGAGAATGAATGTTGGGGTGCAGTGGATAGCGAGATCGGAAGAGCACACGTCTGAACTCCAGTCACG
>BQMV01000123.1 GCA_022181005.1 Anaerolineaceae bacterium
TGAGATAAGGTTCAAGTTGGCGCGGCAGGTCGAAGTCCGAGGAGAGAGGCGAGTGGAAAGTGGAAAGTCGAGAGAGGAGATCATCGGGAATCTTCTGTCCGCCGAAATCCCAAAGAACGGTGCGAAGTTTTTCTTCTTCATGGAAACAAATGCCGTGGTCTATCGCAAAAAGTTTGCGCGTGCCGTTCTCAAAAAACACATGGCCGCCTTTGCGATCCGCGTTATTCACGAGCAGGTCAAACAGTGCGACGGGCTTGAGAAGTTGTACATCATCATCCGAAAAATTGAAGTAATGATACCCGGGGTCATGCTCGATGAATTGCTGGATCGAACCCGCGCCGTAGGGACCGTCTTCGCGCAACGCGGTGAACGGGACGATGTGCAAGCCCAGCGACTCGCTCACGAGATATGCCGCCACCTCGCGTTGCGCCAGCGATTGTTCGGGAAAATCCCACAGCGGTTGCTCGCCGCGACTCGGTTTGTAGACAGCGGGATACGTTTTCTCTTCATACGCGACCTCGACCAGAAACGTGTAATTCGAGCCGAGCATAAATTGACCTTTGAGTTCAAGGTCGCCGTGTTGGAGGGCTTGTTGAAGTTGAGGGAGTGACTCGCTCATTGAATTAGCCACAGAGACCACAGAGATTATGAGATTTTCTCAAGAACTCTGTGCTCTCTGTGGCAAAGCTCTTAATGAAAATGCCCGTTCTTCTTGGGACAAAAATGCCCCTCGGGTTCTTCGGGTTGACCGCACTGCGGACAGATGGGGCGTCCGCGCGTGACGACTTCCATACCCCAGCGCGAGAGCATCTTCACCTGCGTACGCGTCGCCCAAAAGCGGACGACTGCCGCCGTTTCAGGATCGTCTTCTTCCGCAAGGACCTCTCTTGCGAATAACACGACTAGATCGCGTTCTTTATCGTAGCCAAGTCCGATCTCGCCGGCGCGAAAGTGCGGATCTACAGGCGGGTGAATGCGCATCGCCTCTTCCACGTATTCGCCGGAAACGTCCGAGAGGTTGGGGTCTTGCTCGCTGATCTGCGCAAGGAATTGTTCCACATGAATAGCCAGCGATTGCAACTGCATCTTTTCGATAATGATCGTAATCGTGCGCTGACTTTGATAAGCCTGCAGATAAAATACGCGCTGACCGGGCGCGCCGATCGCGTCGGCAGTGATATGGTCGCAAGGGTCAACGTCAATTTCAAAGCGGGGCATAAGATTCCTAAAGCAAAAATAGTATACCAGAAGTGGAAAGTGGAAAGTATAATGACCGCATCTGTAAAAACGACTTGCGTAACGTGGAACAATTCTTGAACGCGAATGTCGCAAATGAGCGAATTGCTCGAATTTTCTTGGAGATTATTCGCGTCAT
>BQMV01000124.1 GCA_022181005.1 Anaerolineaceae bacterium
TCTCCTCCCCGGCCTCGTCAACACGCATCATCATTTCCATCAAACTCTTACGCGCGCTGTCCCCGCCGCGCAAGACGCAAATCTATTTAATTGGCTGGCAACGCTATACCCAATCTGGGCGAAGATTCAGCCCGACGATATTTTCACCTCGACCCAAACGGCGTTGGCGGAACTTGCCCTATCTGGATGCACCACCGCCTCGGACCATCTCTATCTTTACCCAAACGGTTCAAAACTCGACGATGAGATTGCCGCGGCTGTGGAAGTGGGACTTCGCCTCCACGCCTCGCGCGGCTCGATGTCGCTGGGCGAATCGAAAGGCGGCCTCCCGCCCGACAGCGTGGTGGACGACGAAGACTCCATCCTCAAAGACTCGCTGCGTCTCATCCAAAAATATCACGACCCGAAGCCCGGCTCGATGGTGCAAATTGTGTTGGCTCCATGTTCGCCGTTCAGCGTGACTTCCGACCTGATGAAACAATCTGCCAAGCTCGCGCGTGAATATGGAGTGTATCTCCACACGCATCTCGCTGAGACCGAAGACGAGGAACAATTTTGTTTAGAGAAATTCGGTCATCGCCCCGTCGGGTACATGCAAGAAGTGGACTGGGTCGGCGACGATGTTTGGTTCGCGCACGCGGTGTGGGTGAACGATGAAGAGATCAAAGTCTTCGCCAAACACAACTGCGGAGTGGCGCACTGTCCCACCTCAAATATGCGACTCGCTTCAGGCATCGCTCCGATCAAAGAATATCGCAAAGCAGGCGTGAATGTTGGCTTGGGCGTAGACGGCTCCGCCTCTAACGACGGCTCGCATCTCCTAGCCGAAGTCCGCAACGCGATGTTGCTCTCCCGCGTGAAAGAGGGGATTACGGGTTTCTCCGCATCTCCTCGCGCTGAGCGGAGCGATAGCGGAGACGAAGCGCCGCCCGCCGAACGCAAACTCATGACCGCCCGCGAAGCCCTCTACCTCGGCACACGCGGCGGCGCGGCGGTCCTCGGACGAAAAGACATTGGCTCGCTCGAAGTTGGCAAATGCGCCGACTTCTTCGCCGTCAACTTGAACAAACTCGGTTTCGCAGGGATGCACGATCCCGTTTCGGCGATCGTCTTCGGTCAACCCGTCAACGCCGATTACACCGTCGTCGGCGGGAAGTTCATCGTCAAAGAAGGTCAACTCGTTACTGTGGATGAACGCAAACTTGTTGAAAAACACAACCAAGCCGCAAAACGCTTGTTGGCAGGTTAGCGCGTTGGAACGTTCAAACGTTTAGACCTGCCAACCTTCAAACGGATAAGACTATGTCTGACGCGCTTGCTGCCATCTGTTTCGGCTGGCTCGCCATTGCTAG
>BQMV01000125.1 GCA_022181005.1 Anaerolineaceae bacterium
GTTACGGGTTGATCGGACCGCGTGCCATTCAGACGCGCCTGGCAGACTTGGACATCGCACCGCCGAGTCTTGCCACGATTCAACGCATTGTGCAAGCGCATGGCTTGACCCATCCGCGCGGCGCGGGCAAGGATTTGGCGTATTATCCTTGGCCCGCAGCGTGGGCGGTCAATACGATTCACGCGATGGACATCATCACGCGCCATCTGCATGGCGGCGAAGAAATTCAGAATTTTCATACCATCGATCATTACAGCCATGCGGTGTATTTGAGTCAACATTCCGACAAAAATAGTGTGACCACCAGTGAGCATCTGTTAGCAACATGGAGCATCTTGGGACTGCCGCAACTCCAACAACTCGATAATGAAGCCTCGTTTTGTGGAGGCTATACGCATCGCCGCGTGTTCGGGCGCGTCGTGCGCTTGTGTTTGTTCTGCGGAATTGAACCGTTGTTCACGCCCTACTATGAGCCCAAACGTAATTACCAGATTGAGTCGTTTCATAGTGTCTGGGCGCAAGCCTTTTGGACGCGTCAGGAGTTCCGCAATGTCGCCCATGTTCGCAACGAAGTCCCGCTGTTTGTGCGTTGGTATCACCACTGCTATCGTCCCCCGACGCTGGCGGGACAAACGCCTGCGCAAGTACGCCGTGGTGCGTGTGTCGTGCGTTTAACGCCCGCCCTGCGGCGCTTGATTCCCAACGGACGCTTACCGCTTGTGGCGGGACGGCTGCATTTTATGCGCCGCGTGGATACGGCCGGACACATTGAACTCTTGAATGAAACGTGGAGTGTGGGGCCGAAATGGAGCGGCGAATATGTACGCGCAACCATCAACACGGCGACACAGCGTTTGACGATTTGGTCCAAACCGGATGCCGAGAGCGATTGGCATCTTTTAAAGACGTACGCCTATCGTTTGAAAGAAACAGTTCAATCTGTCATCCCAGCCTTTCGTCGAAAACATGCACGATGTCGCGAGTACTTGCCCGGCTAGCAGAAGGGCAAAAATCACTGCACGATGTCGTGATTATTGAGAGCTAAACTATAACGGCGCGCGCTGTACGAGACCCATTCAGCAAAAAGCGCGCAGTGGGTATTATTTGCCTGGATATTGCGGCGCGCGTTTTTCGAGAAAGGCGCTCACGCCTGCGATGTGGTCGGCGGTCCCCGCCGCGACATTTTGCAAATACGCTTCGGAATCCAACGCGCTGGCGAAATCGGTTGTCAACGCGCGATTGAGCGCGCGTTGAGTCAGCCCGATGCCGAG
>BQMV01000126.1 GCA_022181005.1 Anaerolineaceae bacterium
AAATTCAACCGCCTGACGATTGCCCAGCGTGATCGTTCCCGTTTTATCGAGCAGTAGCACATCCACATCGCCCGCCGCTTCCACCGCGCGACCCGACATGGCGATGACGTTGCGCTGGATCATCCTGTCCATGCCCGCGATGCCGATGGCGGAAAGCAAACCGCCGATGGTGGTTGGGATCAAACACACCAGCAATGCAACAAAAACGGTAATGGTGATGGCGCCGCCGCTATAAATTGAGAACTGCAGTAACGTGGCGCACACGACCAAAAAGATAATGGTGAAGCCCGCCAACAAAATATTCAACGCGATTTCATTCGGCGTCTTTTGGCGTTTCGCGCCCTCGACCATGCTGATCATGCGATCTAAAAATCCCTGTCCGGGATCCGCGCTGACTTTGACCACCAGCCAATCGGATAAGAGTCGCGTGCCGCCTGTGACTGCGGAACGGTCGCCGCCCGCTTCTCTCACGACGGGAGCTGATTCGCCAGTGACGGCGCTTTCGTCCACCGACGCGATTCCCGCGACGATCTCGCCGTCGGCTGGGAGAATATCTCCCGCAACGACCAGATACAGATCATCTTTGCGAAGCGCGGTGGAGGAAACAATTTCATGTTTTATATTTGCGCCTTCAACCTGTAAACTTTCAACCTTCAAACCTGCAACCTTTTTTGCGGGCGTATCCTGCCGCGCCTTACGAAGCGACTCTGCCTGCGCTTTGCCGCGTCCCTCGGCGACGGCTTCTGAAAAGTTTGCAAATAACACAGTGAACCACAGCCATAAGGCAATCGCGCCAATGAATCCCGTCGGCGCCTCGCCCTGACCGAAGATGGCTTGAATCCACAAGATGGTTGTCAACACGCTCCCGACTTCCACCACGAACATGACGGGGTTGCGAACCATCCAGCGCGGGTTGAGTTTGATAAACGATTCAACAATCGCGCGGCGGTACATTTCCTGTTGCATCTGAGTTTGTTTTTTTGTTTGAGTTGTCATTTTTCCTCTTATGTCGTTGCGAGCCGCGCTCTTGTTCTTTGCGGCGAAGCAATCTCCTGATAACAGGGGGTTGCTTCGCCTTATGGTCTCGACTGCTTGCGTCTCGACCAACGGCTCGCAACGACATGACTATTTGAAGATCATCAAATGTTCCACGATCGGACCCAACGCCAGCGCGGGCAAATAACTCAACGCGCCGACGATGACGATAACGCCGATCAACCA
>BQMV01000127.1 GCA_022181005.1 Anaerolineaceae bacterium
TCGAGGAATTCTTTCAACACGGAACGCAATCTCTCCTCGATGCTCGGCTTGACGGGTTTTGTGTTGGATGCCAACCGATTGTAATGACCGAGCATGATCTGTGTAGTGTTCTCGATCGAAAATTGATGCGACGCCCGTCGCGCCGCCGCCCCCATTGTTTTTTGCAACTCTCTGTTGAGGCAGAGCGTTGTCAATTTGGCGGTGAAGGAGGCGAGGTCGTTGACGGAGAGCAGGCCAGTTTCCCCGTCCGCGATGGAATCGCTGATGCCCGGCGAGTCGATGCCGACGATGGGGAGTCCAGATGCCATGCCTTCGATCACCGAGAACGGATGGACTTCCGTGACGGACGCGGTTGCGAAAATGTCGCACATCGCAAGATAAGCAGGAAGATTGGCGTAGGCAACTCCCCCCGTGAATTTTACTCGGTCGCGTATTTCCAATTCGCTTACAAATCTTTTGATATCTTTGACATGTTCTTTTTGCCCGTCGCCGACGATGAGCAGTTTTATGTTGGGGATGGCGCGCGAAACGCCGGCGAACGCTTGCACGAGCAGTTCGAGGTTTTTTTCGGGGGCGATGCGCCCCATGTACACGACGAGGATATCTTTTTCGTTGAAGCCGAACTCTTCGCGCGCGAGCGGTTGCGCGGATAAAAACGGATGCAGGTCTGCGCCGTTCGGCACAACCTCGATGTGACAGGTGACGCCGTATTGCCGTAGAATTTTTTCCATGCCGTGCGAAGGCGAGACGACGAGGTCCATGTTGTCGCAAAACGTGGGCATGTACGCCTGCAACATGCTCATGCTGACCTCAGCGGGCATGAGCGGCACGCGGGTCTGCGCGTACAGGTCGTAGCGTGTGTGATTCGTGAATATCACTGGGATGTTGCGTTTGCGGCTATAGATATGCGCGAGGCGTCCGCTCATGAAAGGATGGTGCACATGAATCACGTCCATCGTTTGGATGATCTGCTGCGCCTTGGCGCTGTGGCGGAGGGAGAGATAAAAGCCGGTATCGGAGAGCGGCATGCCGGGACTGCGAAAGACGCGCGGATCGTCATCCTGATATTCGAGGTCGCCGAAGGTGAAGACGTACACTTCGTGCCCAAGTTTTTCGAGGGCGCGTTTATTTGTGTCCACGTAACTCGTCACGCCGCTGACGTAGGGTTTGTAGGCGTCTGTCATCATTCCGATTCGCATGGGGCTAATCG
>BQMV01000128.1 GCA_022181005.1 Anaerolineaceae bacterium
TACGATGAATCGTCAATGCCGGTCGAAGCGCGCGTAATTAAGAATCCTGTATATGTGCGAACGATCGCGTTCAGCCATGTCGTCGTACCCCACACAAATGAAGCCAACGCAAGCAGCTTGGAGCGCGCGTAACGATCGTACAAATATCCCCAGACAGGGTAGAGAATCGTCGCTACCGCCAGCGCGCCCGAATTGACCAACCCCCATTTAAAATCGTCGAGATTAAACGTCTCGCTGATTTGCACTTGCAGCGAACCGATCATTAATTTATCAGTTTGATGCAACAGCACAAAAAAGAAAAAAACGGCGACCACGAACCAGCGGTAGTTGGGATTCTTTTGCGACACGGCTCACCTCTTTTGATGTACGATCTCGGATTCCAAAATTACGCTTCTTCTTCCATCGAGATTATTTCTTGCGCAAGTTTCTGCAACTCATCTATATCGTTCACTTTTGCCGAATCGAGATATTGACTGAGCAATTCAAGCGGATTCATGCCGCTCACCGTTTGTCCTTTAGGAATACGAACACGCGCTTCGACCTTTGGTTTCTTCGCCAGATGAAATTCAAACGCGTCCGCCGCAAACTTTCGCAGCGCCGATTCGTCAATCAACGCGTCCCACTCGCGCGGATATTCCACCACAAGCTTGACGATCGCGCCGGCTATATCCTTCGGCAGTTGTGATTTCAGCGTCTTAGCCACGTTCTCGCTCGACGTGAGGTTGATTCGCCTTTCGATGAAGCGGCGAGTCCCTTCGATTCTTTTCCACTCAACCTTCGCGCTGTCTCGCTCCACCTCGGCAATGATATAAAACTTGTCATCCTTCGCCTCGCCGAAGTCAATCCGCTCGATGGAGCCGGGATAGATGACGGGCGGGTGATTTCCCTCATTCACATCCTGCGGCTTATGGATGTGTCCCATCGCGACATAATCTAAGCGAGGATCTTTCACCAGCGATGTCGGCAGAACGAGATCACTGCCCAGCATCACCATCCGCTCCGCGCCGAATATCGCGCCTTCGATGGAGGCGTGAGCAGTGAGAATGAGAGGCAGAGTCTTATCAGCTTCGTTGATGTAACCTTCGATGAGGCTAGAGATTCGAGATTCGAGATTCGAAAATATCTCGCCGGGTTCTGCCGCGCTCATTTCGAGGTTCGCCATCAAACCCGAACGCGTGAGCCACG
>BQMV01000129.1 GCA_022181005.1 Anaerolineaceae bacterium
TTGATGAAAGAAACGACGCGCCACTCTTCCACGCTGAGGTTGAGGTTCTTCAACGGGCGGTCGGTAAACTTCAGCGCCATATCCAGACTGGGAATCTCATCTTGCAATTGTTCCCATTCACGCAATTGACGCGAACCTTCGATAATGATGTTTTCGAGGTTCAGCCGCACATTGATGCGATCATCCGGCGGCAACATCTCGTTTTCGAAACGGAAGAGACCCTCCACCCAAGTAAACAAACGGCGAATCGCGTCCGTGAAATGCGCCTGAAGATTCGCAAGGATTTCATCCTGCGTCAGGTATCCTGCGTTGATCAACAACAGCCCAAGTTCCTTATCGCTGATCTTCCCGGTGCGCTCCACAATGGCGCGATACTGATTAACCGTTAATTTATTGGCTTTATGCAACACAGCCGCCAGGCTTCCATCGTCTTGTCCCACACGCGCATACGCCAACTTCCCCTCGCGAAATGAAATAAACGCCTGCCCACCCGGCCCCTCGACAACTAGCGTACCGGTCTTGTACGCTAGATTAATCAGGTTAAGAAGTTGAGTGATTGTAAAATCTCGCAGATTGCCGCGCAACGCCATAATTGCCTCAATAAAACTTCCCTATTGGGAAGGTGGAGCGATTATACATGCAAGGATAGCGAGCGTCAAACCAATATCCTATTCGCCAAAACAGGCGCAAATGATACACTTATAAAATCAATCTTGGAGGTTGTTTATGCGGACGAAAATCTTCGCGCTTCTTCTCACGGTCAGCCTACTCTTTCCAACTCAGGCGTTTGCCGCCGCCCAAGCAAACGTATCGAACAACCAAGTCGCTTTCGATTTCCCTAACAACGCCGCCTTCCGCGCGACGATCACGAGCGATTCGGAAATCCGGTCGGTCGTGCTTGAGTACGGCAACGAGCAACAGACCTGCGGCGATGTGATCGCCAAAGCATTCCCTCAATTTACGCCGGGCAAAAGCGTCAACGTTGAGTGGACGTGGGAAATGCGTCAAAGCGGGTCGCTCCCAGCGGGCGCGCAAATCTACTGGCGCTGGCGCGTGACCGACGCCAATGGCAACGAAACCGTCAGCGAAACAAAAACCGCTACATGGCTCGACGACGATCACAAGTGGAAAACGCTCAGCGAAGGGCTGATCAACCTTCACTGGTATCGAGGCAACGAGTCGTTTGCCCGCGACTTGCTAAGCGCCGCACAAAACGGACTCAAGTTCAACGAGACTCAATCGGGGCTAGTCGCTACAGCGCCAATTGACATTTACATCTATGGCAGCACAAACGACTTACGCAACGCCGTCCTCTACGAACCCTCGTGGACCGGCGGGATAGCTTTCCCCGAACAGGATATTGTCATCCTCGGCATTTCAGAAGGCGATCTCGCTTGGGGGCGCGTGACAATTGTCCACGAACTGACGCACATCCTCGTCGGGCATCTCACATTCACCTGCTTGGGCGTTGTGCCAACCTGGCTTAATGAAGGGCTCGCCGTATACAGCGAAGGCAAACTCGATTCAGCGTCGCAAGCGCAGCTTAACAACGCGATTAAGAACGACACACTGTTGAGCGTTCGATCGCTCAGCGCGGGTTTTTCCGAAGCGTCCGACAAAGCCTACCTCTCGTACAGCCAATCGTATAGTCTCGTGAAATTTCTCATCGAAACCTACGGACAAGCGAAGATGACCGAACTCCTCGCTTCGCTGCGCAACGGTTTGACGGTTGACGAAGCGTTGCAACAAATTTATAGCTTTAACATAGAAGGGTTGGAAGACGCGTGGCGCAAATCCATCGGCGCCAAACCGCGCACGGTTTCCACGCAACCGACCGCGCAGCCCACGCCAACTTACGTCCCAACCATCGCTCCGATCTCAGGCAACCAACCCGGCGGCAACCTCGGCACGCCAATCCCAACCTCATATTCAGGTCCGCTCGCCACGCCCATGCCGCCGGAATATACCTCAGGTCCACCGCTTTCTTTGACGTTGATCCTGTTAGGATTCTGTTGTCTGTTCATGCTGCTCGCGGGCGTCGTCATCCTCGGTTTCATTGCCCGCTTCGGAAATCAGAAATCGAAAGGTCAACATGAACAATAAAATTCTTCGCACCTTCTGCCTGTTTGCCTTAATCGCTGTCGGGGTTTTCGCGCCAAAACGCGCTATAGCGCAAACGAACGTTCCCTTCGAACAAGCGCTCGTACTCGCAGGCGGCGAATCTACCAACCCGCGCGATTACGATCCCGCAACCACGCACGGCTCCGGCGACAAACTGCTCTTCAGCGGGCTCGTCTCCCTCGACCCGAATTTAAATCTTATTCCCGATCTCGCCGAAAGTTGGAACGTCAACCCCGATGGAACCGTATACGTTTTTCATTTACGAACGAACGCGAAATTCCATAACGGGCGCGCTGTCACGGCGCAAGACGTCGTCTACTCATGGGAGCGCGCCGCCAGCCCAACGCTCGCTTCAGATACAGCGCTGACCTATCTCGGCGACATCGTCGGCGTGCGCGAGATGAACGCTGGGACGGCGGATCACATCTCCGGGCTAACCGTAGTGGACGACCACACTTTACAGGTCACGATAGACGCGCCCAAGCCCTACTTCCTAGCCAAACTCACCTACCCCACCTCATTCGTCGTTGACCGCGAAAACGTAGAATCGGGCGGCGAATGGTATCGCGCGCCGAACGGAACAGGACCGTATAAATTGCGCGAGTGGAAACGCTTCGAATCAATAATCTATGAAGCCAACGCCGATTTCTACCTCGGCAAGCCAAGCATTCCCTACGTTGTTTTTCAACTCTATTCGGGCGTCAGCCAGCAGATGTATGAAACCGGCGATGTGGATATTAGCGAAGTTTATTCGGTGGATCGCTTCACCGACCCGACCGAGCCGCTTCATCGCGAACTGCTGACCGGTGTTTCGCTCTGCACAAGTTTCGTCAATTTTGACTCTTCGCGCCCGCCCTTCGACGACGTTAATGTCCGCCAAGCGTTTACGATGGCGTTCGATCGCCAAAAATATATTAACGTGGTTATGAATGGGCGCGCTCTACCGGCGCCCGGTCTCTATCCGCCGGCGTTGCCCGGCTTCGATCTGACGCTGCAAGGATTGCCCTACGATCCAGCGCAGGCGCGTCAGCTGCTGGAGCAGTCCAAATACGGCGGACCCCAAGGTTTGCCGAAGGTCATCTTCACCAATTACGGCATCGGCAATTACATTAGCGGAGACGTTTCTGCCTTGGCGGAAATGTGGGAACAAAATCTCGGCGTGACTATCACGGTCGAAAACATCGAGCCGAATTTCTACTACGACCAAATCTATTCGGGCAATCACGGTCAACTTTTCAACGGCGGTTGGTGCGCCGACTACCCCGACCCTGAAAATTTCGCCGACGTGCTGTTCCATAGCGGCTCGCCACAGAACAATAGCGGCTACTCGAACCCTGAACTCGACGCGCTGCTCGAAGCCGCGCGCGTGGAACGCGATGTAACCAAACGCATTGGAATGTACCAGCAAGCTGAGCGGCTCATCGTAAACGATGCGGCTGCGCTATTCACCGATCATTCGCTTTCGTATCAACTGGTCAAACCATATGTAAAAGGTTACGTCTTCACACCGATTGATATTCCGATCGAACGCTATATGTGGCTCGAAGGCAAATAATTCTTACCGTGGAGCCTGCAAAGATAAGTAAGGTTTCTTTGCAGGCTCCACACTCTTTACGATAAGAAACATTAAGGGCGCGCCTCCACTACAAATTCAACGCGCGCAATTCGTCCGCCTGCGCTCGAAATCAGAAATTGAAACGGCAGACTTCCGCCCGGCGGCAGGCTTGCGCGCGCTTCCCATCTGCGGACTCCGACAATGCGCCCCGCATCGTCATAAGCCGTCGCCGCCACCCAGATTTGATTCGCAACGACCCTTTGATCCTGCGACAAGATCACGCCGCTCACTTGCGCGCTATGTCCTCCTGCGTCAACCTGCATAAGCGTATTGTTCGTCGTCGTCAAGATATACCGCCCATCGTTCGACAGCGCTTGAATTGCGGTAAGGATTTGCGCTTGGGGTTTCGCATCGAATGGCGCGTTGGAAAAGAATGTCATTACAGGCAGAGACGTATTTGGGGGCAAAATATCCAGTATAAGAAAAGCTGTTTGTGCAGCAAGCGCCGCGCCGTTTGCATCAATTAAGGTTATTTGCGCGCTGACGTTTTCGATTAAGTCGAAGGAATCGTTGCGAACAAGGATAAAACACCACACACCGCCATCCGCCGTTGGGTAACATTCGCTCTGCTCAAGCGTAAGCGGCGCGGGCGTTGGAGTCGACTCGCCAGAGAGGTTGTTCGAGTCGTTGGGAATGAGCAGAACTTCGCCGATCGGCATGGCATTCGCAGAGATTTGAGGGTTGGCAGCCTGCAAGTCGTCGATCGAAACGCCGAATCGTTCGGCGATCTCGCTTAACGTATCATTTTTTTGTATAACATAGGTAAAAGGCGTCGGGCTGGGCAGAGGCGTAATCGGAGCGACCAAGCCGAAGGGCGTCGGAAGCGGGGCTGAGGTAGAAGTCAAAAATGGAGTAAGCCGAATCGGCTGAGAGGTCGAATCTGCCTGCTGAGGCGCGCACGACGTCAAGAGAAGGAAAGAGGCAAAAAGAAAGAGGAAGCGGCGCATGAGGAGATTATAATGGAAGCAAATCTGCAATAAGGAGTCGGCAATGAATTATCGTCATTTGGGGCTAACGGGGATTCGCGTGAGCGAACTTTCGCTTGGGTCGTGGGTCACGTTCAACGAACAAGTGGACGTGGACGCGGCGGTGGAAATGATGGCGACAGCGTACGATGCGGGTGTTAATTTTTTCGACAACGCTGAGAATTACGCGTGGGGAAAGTCGGAAGAGATCATGGGCGCGGCGTTGAAACGCTTGAATTGGAGGCGCGGCAGTTATTTGGTCTCTACAAAATTCTATTGGGGGCTGCACCGCGGCGTAAACGAAAGAAACACTTTAAATCGCAAGCGATTGATCGAGGGCGTCAATGGTTCGCTCGCCCGTCTGCAACTTGATTATGTAGACCTGATCTACTGTCATCGCGCCGACAAGACCACGCCCATCGAGGAGACGGTTTGGGCGATGCACAATATTATCGAATGGGGCAAGGCGATGTATTGGGGCACGTCTGAATGGAGCGCGGATGAGATCGTCGAAGCGCTTCGTATTGCGGAAAAACATCACTTACATAAACCAGTCACCGAGCAGCCAGAATATAACCTGCTTGCACGCAAGCGTTTTGAAAAAGAATATGCGCGCATATTTCGAGATCACGGATACGGCGCGACGATCTGGAGTCCGCTGGCTTCAGGCATGTTGACGGGTAAATACCTGAAAGGAATCCCGAAAGGCAGCCGCGCCAGCCTACGAGAATATACCTGGCTTCAAAAGCAGATGAAGGATAAAGAGCGCCTTGCCAAAGTCCGCGCGCTGCAATCGGTCGCGAAAAGCGTAGGTTGCGCCCTCTCGCAATTGTCCATCGCTTGGTGTCTTAAGAATCCCAATGTTAGTACGGTTATCTTGGGCGCGAGCCGCATCGAACAATTGCGCGAAAACTTAAAAGCCGCTGCGTACGTTTCCAAGCTCACGCCCAAGGTCATGGGGCAGATCGAGGGAATCTTCGGGATGAAAAAAGAAGAAGACGACTGACGATCGCGCAAGAACGCCGTTATGACAAATTAGGAAAATCTATGTAACTTTCATCCGCCTATATTCTCACGCCTTGTTAATCTCGCCATGTAGAATCAATGTGGACTAGAGATGTCAGCATTCACAATTCGACAGGGAGAGAATCCATGAAAATTAACAAGTTCGTCATCGGCGGCTTTTTGATCCTCGCCGCAGTGGTATATCTGATCGCCAGTGCGACGACAGGCGCGGCGCAATATTTTATGACAGTTGATGAGCTCAAAGCAAAAGGCGCGGAGGCGATGAATAAGAACCTGCGCGTTTCAGGCGCAGTGATCGGCGACACGATCCAATACGACCCGCAAACGCTCACACTGACCTTCGACGTGGCGCATGTTCCGGCAGACCAAGCCGAACTCGAAGACGAAGGCGGGCTCGCCAAAGCCCTGCACGAAGCGACGACCGATCCTTCGCGCGCGCGCATGACCGTCATGTACGTCGGCGTTAAACCCGATTTGCTCAAGCACGAAGCGCAAGCCATCGTAACCGGGTCGCTCGGCGAAGACGGGATCTTCCACGCGGACGAATTGCTGTTGAAGTGCCCCACCCGGTACGAAGAAGCTATACCACAGCAGACTAATAATTAATCGAAAGCCAGACAGGTCGAGAAGACGATCTGTCTGGCTTCGACATTTTAAGGAAGTTCAATGATCGCACATTTTGGATTCGGTATTTTATTAATTGCATTTTTTGTCACTCTCTATGCAACGTTAACCTCCGCGCTCTCGAAGCGAGAAACTCCTCAGCGCGCGGCGTCTATGGTCGAAAGCGCGCGCCGCGCCATGCTGCTGACCTTTCCGCTGATCACGCTCGCCTCCGCCTTATTGATCTATCTGCTCGTCAATAATCATTTCGAGGTGCAATTCGTCTATCAAGTGACCAGCCGCTCGATGCCCACGTACCTTAAAGTGACGGCGTGGTGGGGCGGACAAGCCGGGTCGCTGTTATTCTGGTCGTGGCTCATGTCCGCATTTGCATCGCTGGCGACCCTCCGCAATTGGGAACGCGACCGTGAGTTCCTCCCCTGGGTCATCCTCGTCTCGTGCTTTACGCTCGCGTTCTTCCTGGGCATGACTGCCTTCTTTGAAAATCCATTCAAGATGTTCTACCAAACCTCCGACGGAGTGGGCGCGTACTTCTTTCAACCGGCAAACAGCATGCTCTTCACACCCGAAGATGGGCGCGGACTCAACCCATTATTGCGACATCCCGGCATGGTGGCGCATCCGCCTCTGCTGTACCTTGGCTTCGTCTCCTTCGTGATCCCGTTCGCGTTCGCCATCGCGGCGCTGATCACCGGACGAACAGACGATCGCTGGATTCGCATCACGCGTCGTTGGGCATTGTGGGCGTGGCTGTTCCTCACCTTCGGTCTCGTGTTCGGCGGACGTTGGGCGTACGATGTGTTGGGCTGGGGCGGCTATTGGGGCTGGGATCCGGTCGAGATCGCCGCGTTCATGCCTTGGCTAACCGGCACCGCTTTCCTACACTCAGTTATGATTCAAGAGAAGCGCGGCATGTTGAAACATTGGAACATGCTGTTAATCATCTTAACCTACGACCTCGTTATTTTCGGCACGTTCCTGACGCGCTCCGGTGTGCTATCGTCGGTGCATGCGTTCGCGCAAAGCGCCATCGGGCCGCTGTTCTTCGGATACATCATCATCACGTTCGTCGCCTCCGTCGCGCTTCTCCTCCATCGTTGGGGCAGCCTCAAAGCCGAAACGGAGATGAAATCTCTGCTCTCGCGCGAGGCGTTGTTTCTCTTCAATAATTTATTATTTATGAGCGTTCTAGTCGTATGCTTCTGGGGCGTCATCTACCCGCTGACTTCCGAACTGTTCACCGGCTCCAAAGTGACCGTCGGTCCTCCGTTCTACGAGCGGGCGACGGGTCCGCTGTTCGCCGCGTTATTATTCCTGATGGGGATCGCGCCGCTCTCCGCATGGGGACATTCCACGCTGAAAACGCTCGGGCGCGCGCTATGGAAGCCCGCCATCGTCGCCGTTGCGATAACCCTCGCGCTCTACGCATTCTATACACGAAACGCCTATGCGTTGACCGGCTTCTTCCTCGTTGCCTTCGTTGTCTCCATCACCGTTTATGAATATTGGCGCGGCGCGCGCGCAAGACAAAAAAGCAAGCATGAAAACTTCCTCGCCGCGTTATCAAACTTGACCAAACGCGACCGCCGGCGCTACGGCGGCTACCTCGTTCATTTAAGCATCGCGCTCATGGCGATCGGCATCC
Organism: Anaerolineaceae bacterium; assembly: GCA_022181005.1. Taxonomy (GTDB): domain Bacteria; phylum Chloroflexota; class Anaerolineae; order Anaerolineales; family Villigracilaceae; genus Defluviilinea. The sequence continues at coordinate 7,997 of BQMV01000129.1, forward strand.
TCGGCATCGAGCTCTTCCAAATCGAGACGCAAGGCACGCTTGAAATCAATCAGCGGATGAGCCTCGGCGGATACGATATGCAATATCAAGACATCGCCCGCTTCACCGGTCCGGATGGACGGGAAGTGACGCGCGCCGTCGTCGGCATTTATCAAAACGGGCAATTTCTCGGCAACCTGCACCCGCGCATTGACTACTACTGGGATGCGCAACAAGCCATGACTATTCCCGGTCAACGCGCTACAATGAAAGATGACTTATACATCCTGCTCGTCAATTGGGAGCCCGCCTCCGCCAGCGGCGCGACATTCAAAATTTACGTCAATCCGCTGGTCAATTGGTTATGGATGGGCAGCCTGCTCTTCTTTGCGGGCATCGCCATCGCGGCATGGCCCGAAAAAGACCGCGAACGCGCCGTCGTAAAAGCGAGCCGGCAAATCCACGAAGCCGGCGCGGCGAAGTAACGCCCAACAAGCGAAAGACAAGAGACGATGAAAATGAATCGAGAGACAGCGACAACAAGACAAACGACAATGCATCCGTTGCTTTGGGCGCTTCTTTTTACAGCAATGTTTTCTTTGACGATCTACTCCATCGCCTTCGCTCAAGGGTCCACGCCCACCGACGACGAAGTTAATCAGATCGCGAAGAAACTATATTGCCCAGTCTGCGAAAATATTCCATTAGATGCCTGTCCGACCGAAGCCTGCCGCCAGTGGCGCGACCAGATCCGCGAGATGTTAAGCCAAGGCAAAACCGAAGCCGAGATTATTGATTATTTTGCGGCGACGTACGGCGAACGCGCCGCAAGCGATCCGCGAGATAAGGTCAAGGCGTACCTCGTGCCTATTGTAGCGATCCTGCTGGGTGCGGCGGGACTCGTCAGTGCGCTGCGAAAGTGGAGAAAGCCGCAGGCGGTGCGCCCAGCCGCCTCCGCGAGTGAAGCACAGCCTCCCGCTCAGATGGACGATTATGTGGCGCGCATCGAAGAAGAGCTGCGAAATCGAGATTAATCCTCACATCCTATTCCTCTTGTAGTTAGAGGCGGAGAAAATGACTGAAACAACACCTTCACGACGCGCCGTTCCGCTGTGGGCGCAAATTACAATTTGGATCTTTCTAGTTGGCTTGCTGATCATTATCGCCATGGGGCTAAATCGCGCGCAACAAGGCACAGTTCAGCCGGGACAACAGATCGCCGACTTTAAGTTGACGTTCTACGATAACTATAGAATAAACGAGAATGCCGAGATCAACTTAAGCGACCTGCGCGGCAAGGTGGTCATGATCAACTTCTGGGCGTCATGGTGCAAGCCGTGCGAGCAGGAAGCGGCAGACTTGCAACGGGCGTGGGAGAAATATGAGCCAAGCGGCAAGGTCATTTTCCTCGGCGTGGACTATGTGGACACGGAGACGAGCGCACTCGTCTATTTAAAGAAATTCGGCATCACATTCCCCAACGGACCCGACTTAGCGACCAAGATCTCGCAGTACTTTCGCATTCGCGGCGTTCCTGAAACCTACTTCATAGATCAGCAAGGCGTTCTGCGTTACGTTCAGATCGGACCATTTGTAAATCTGGAACAGATCGAAGCGCAGATTGATCCGCTGCTGAAATAGAGAGTCAATGGACATTATTGCAATTTTCCTTACTGTAGCGGTCCTCGCTCTTGTTGTTATTTATCTTTCTGCGCCGTTCAGGCGCGGTAAGGGATGGCGCATCGGCGCAGAAGAACACGAACTTTCAGCGTTGCTCGCCGAACACGAACGCACGCTAGATTCACTGCAAGAACTCGATTTTGACTTCCGACTAGGCAAGATTCCCGAAGGCGAATATCCAGCCCAGCGCGCTAACCTCCTACAAAAAGGCGCAGACTTGTTGCGTCAAATTGACGCTTTACGCGCTTCACATCCGCATGAAGCGGCAAAGGATACACTGGACGACGCTCAGATCGAAACGCTGATCTCCAAGCGACGCGCAGAGTTAAAGAATCAACTCGTTGGCTTCTGTCCGCACTGCGGCAAACCGATGCAAGCAAACGACAAATTCTGTTCGTCGTGCGGAAAAGCATTAAATTAACCCGACGATTGACAAGCGCGATGAATACCAACTTATATATAAAACGGATAAGGTAAAACCCGAATGAAGTTTCGCATTGTTTTTATTTTAACGCTTGCGCTTCTGCTTTCAGCCTGTAACATGACGTTAGCCGAGGATATTACGCCGCCGCCCGGTTACATCCCGCCGACGCCGGTCCCAACGCTGGCGGGCTATTCGCCGAAAGCGCCGAGCGCGGCAAACGGCGAAGTCATTTACGCCGAGAAATGCGCCGCCTGTCACGGCGCCACAGGCATGGGCGACGGCGATCAGGGCATTCAACTCAGCGTCCCGGTCAGTGCGTTCGGGTTGCCCGAGATCGCTCGCGGAGCGTCTCTCGCGCAATATTACGCAATCGTCACGCGCGGCAACATCGAGCGCTTCATGCCGCCGTTTGCCAGCCTCAGCGACCAAGAGCGTTGGGACACGGCTGCTTACGCGTTGACGCTTCACTCCACGCCGGCGCAGATACAACGCGGCAAAGAACTCTTTGAGTCACATTGCGTAAACTGCTCGACCGATTACTTCGCAGATCAACAGGTCATGGCGCGGTTGAGCGAAACAGACGTAGCGCGCATTGTCAAGCAGGGCAATGAACAACTCCCGGCGTTCGGCGTAGACTTCTCCGATGACGACCTCTGGGCGACTGCCGCCTACTTGCGAACGCTTTCGTTCGACCTTTCGCCTTTGCCCGCACCCGTCGTTGCGGCAAAGACGCCAGCCTCCCCCGCGGCAACGTCATCGGAAGCCGGTGCAACTGTCCCTGCGTCGGAAGCGCAAGCGGGCGTTGGATCGGTTTACGGCTCCATTACAAATAAAACCGGGACGGACCTACCGTCAGATTTAGTCCTTACATTGAGCGGTTACGATCACGACAGCAAAGATCCAAACGCTGGTCCCGTCGAAGTCTTCTCAACAAACGCAACCGCAAATTCAGACGGCGCATATTCTTTCCATAACATCGAAATGCCCGCCGATCGCATCTTTATAGCGCGTGTAAAAATCGAGGGGATTTCATTTCAGTCTGATTTCGCCATCGCGCAAGAAGGCGCGCAATCGCTTGAGATACCCGCGCTGACGTTATACGGCGTTTCAAAAGACGCTTCAAAATTAACCGTAGACGGCGTACAGATTGTCTTTGAATACGGCGAAAATTCCATCTCAACCTACAGCCTTTATACATTCCACAATTTGACAAATGAAGTGATCGTCATGCCGCAAGACGACTCCGGACAGATTCCATTTATCAAATTTCCCGAAGACTCATTCGGTTTCGAGTTCGAGCCAATGCAAGGCAGCGAACCATTCATCTCGACCGACGACGGCTTCGCCATTGCCCCAAGCGACAAGCCCTACGGGCTGGTTGCTATTTCATCGCTCGGCGCGAGCGCCAAAGTGGATTTTTCACAGTCGTTCATATTGCCTGTCGCCGCAGTTAATATATTCGCCCCCGCTGGAATAAAGATCACGGGGTCGAACATTGCAGATCTCGGAGAGCGCACAGTTCAAAACTCCGACTATCAAATCTATCAAGCTGACGCCGTCGCCGCCGGCGGCTCGCTCCAATTTACGTTATCTGGCAAGCCTCGCAACGCAGCCACAACAGCCAGCGCCCTTGCTAATACGAAGTGGATCATCGCCGCCGCTGCGCTAGGGCTGGCGTTCATCGGCGTTGGGTTATGGATGAACCGGCGGGAAAAACGTGCAACAAATACGAAAGAACACGACGACAACCTTATGTCAACCAACGACGTCATTGACGCTATCATCGCGCTCGACGACTCATATAGCAAAAAGAAACTCTCGGAGCAGCCATATCATAAACGGCGCAACGCTCTGAAAGACAAATTGAAGGCGGAAACTCGCGAATAACGCATTGCGATGCGTTTATTTCTCCATCCATCATGATTGTCGTTAAAAAACTCGTCAAACGCTTTGGTCTAAAAACCGTCTTGCGCGGCGTGGATTTTGCCGTTCAGCCGGGCGAGTTTGTAGCATTGCTCGGTCCGAACGGCGCAGGAAAAACGACATTTTTGCGAATTCTTGCCGCTTTATCGCGTCCAACGCTGGGCGAAGTCAGAATCGCCGGTTATAAACTGCCAGACGAAGCGGCGCAAGTTCGCGCGCGATTGGGAGTTGTGTCGCATCTGTCGCTGTTATACAACGATTTGACCGCCGAGGAAAATCTACGCTTCTATGCGCGGATGTACAACGTTGAAAATTCTTCGGCGCGCATTGCCGCAGTTCTCGCAATGATTGGGCTTGAAGCCCGCCGCCGCGATCTCGTTCGCACCTACTCGCGTGGAATGCAACAACGCCTCGCCATTGGCCGTGCCGTACTTCACGACCCACAAATCATGCTTCTCGACGAACCTTACACCGGTCTCGATCAAGACGCTTCTTCCATGCTTGACGCCGCGCTGAAAGCCGTCGCTGCCGAGGGGCGAACCATAGTAATGACTTCTCACGATCTCGCTCGTGCAGAAGAACTTGCCGCGCGCTTCGACATTCTTTCGCGCGGCATAATCGTCGCTTCAGCGACTCGCAAGCAAATAAAGAAAAACAATTTGCTTTCATTTTATAAACAGGCGCTGGCAGATTAACATGGCGACAAAAGCGTCTCATCCCAATTCTCTTTCTAAAAAAGAAGCGGCTGTCGGCGGTTACTTTAAAGCGATCAGCGCGATCGTCTGGAAAGATTTACGCGCCGAATTTCGCTCATGGGAATTGATCTCCGCCATGTTGGTTTTCTCGCTGTTGGCAATCTTAATCTTCAACTTCGCTCTCGAACTGGACGTGAAAACGCGTCAATCGGTGACGGCGGGCGTTCTTTGGGCCACCTTTGCTTTCGCCGGTACGCTTGGGCTCAACCGCTCAATGTCCATCGAAAAAGATCGCGGTTGTTTAGACGGTCTCCTACTTGCGCCAGTGGATCGTTCCGCGATCTACTTCGGAAAATTCTTCAGCAATCTCGCCTTTATGCTCATCGTTGAGGCGATCGTTCTGCCAGTTTACAGCGTTCTCTATAATACGAATCTATTTCACCCCGGCTTGATAGCGGTTATTTTGCTCGGCTCCATCGGATATACTTCAGTTGGAACTTTGCTCGCCGCCATGTCTGTGCAGACGCGCACCCGCGATGTATTGCTTCCCATTTTGCTCTTCCCAGTCGCATTCGCCGTTTTGCTGTCCGCTGTAAAAGCCAGCGGAGGATTTTTAAACGGCGCGGACTTCGCCGAGATTTCCTTTCCGATCAATCTATTAATCGTATACGATATTATTTTTATTGCGATCTCATTCATGCTGTTCGACGCCGTCGTGGAAGAATGAAACGTAGAGAATAAAAATCAGGGAATCGCGCCCTAATCTTCAACAAAAGGAATTTATATGAACAACAAACCGCTTGCATTAAAAATCCTCGACCTTATTTCAATCGTCTTATTACTCGCCGCAACCTATCTTTCCATCTTTGTCGCGCCAATGGAACGCGTCATGGGCAATGTGCAGCGCGTATTTTATTTCCACGTCGGCACCGCCTGGGTCGCGTTGATCGGCTTCATCTTTACCGCCGCATTGAGCGTGATCTACCTCACCACAAAAAATCTCAAATGGGATCGTATTCAAGTCGCCGCCGTTGAAGTGAGCGTGGTGTTCTTCCTCATCACGATCATTCTCGGCTCCATTTGGGCGCGCCCTGCATGGAATACCTGGTGGACGTGGGATCCGCGCCTCACGACCGCAGCAGTCGTCGAACTGGTCTATATTGCCTATTTCATGCTCCGGCAGGGATTAGACGATCCGAATAAACGCGCCAACTTCAGCGCCATTTACGCGCTCATTGGCGGCTTGAGCGCGCCGATCACCTTCTTTTCCATTCGATTGTTCCGCACAATTCATCCGGTGGTCATCGCCGGCACAAACGCAGAAGCGGAAGGCAGCTTCAGCATGAGCGGCGGCATGTTGCAAGCATTCTTCTTCGCGCTGTTCGCCTTCACAGTCATCTTCATTGATCTGTTCTGGAATCGCATCCGTCTCGGCGAAGCGCAAGCAAAAGTCGAAGAAATGAAAATTAACGCGGCGTATTAACGTCCATCTTTCATCGTCAACTAACGCATAAGGAAATCAACATGTTCTTTCAAGAAGTCACGCCCGATACCTCCAGCTATATGATCGCCGGGTTCGCCATCACGTTCCTCGTCCTCGCTGCGTATGTCGCCAGCCTCTATCTCCGCGAGCGCAATCTCAAGCAAGATATAGACACGCTCACAGAGTTGCAAAAAGCTGCCGCAGCAGAAAATCTGAAAACGGATAAAAAACGCGCGCCAAAAAAGAACGCGAAAAAATAGGCGCTATCCAAGAGAGTCCGCTATAATCAACGTGGACTCTCTCCCGATGAACATCCGCAAGACTTTTCGCAGATGGAGCGCGTTGTCAGGGGCTTTTAGTTTGCTCGTCTGCATGACAAACACCGGTTTTGCTTCCATCGGAAGGGAAGTTAATGCGTCCGCGAACAATCCGCCTGGTCCTGATAGATTCTCTGTAACCACAATTGAGTATACCGAATACACTTGGTGGATGGCGCGCTGGGGGACGAATGAATTAATTTGCGAACTCAAAATTGACCACGAGGGTTTGCCGGTCTCCGCCGATATATTTTCAAACTGCGAGAAGAAAGATTATCAAAACTGGCTGCAACAGAAGCCTTGTCATGAGCGCGATGCTGCTTTATGCAAAGGCAGCTATCTAATGCTGATTGACAGCCAGCCAGCGCAAAAAGAAATCGCGACAAAACTTCCGCCGCCTCTCGTGCAGATCACGCTGGAAAACTGCGACCCTGTCTACACTTCTTCTACCAGCATCTGCGAACTCGATCCTATTTTAGTGCTATCAGGAATCGAACCGCTTCCGGATTATGAAATTACGCACATTGAAGGACGCTACGAGGATCAATCGTTTAAATGCAGCGCCCATTGCCGCCTGCAACTCCCAACCAGCGCCGAGGAAGGCTCAACATTGCAATTCTGGGCGTATTCCAGCTATGGCGACAGCAGTTCTATTTTTAACGCGTTGATCCGCGTCGCGCCAGCCGATATTGGAAATCCCGATCGTTCCTTTTGGTATGTGGATGTATTGTCCAGCCAATGGGCGGGAGTCCCTGTCGCAAGCTGTGTGCAGGCGTGGGGAGCATTGCCGCCCATCGGCGGTCCGCCCAATTGGTTAAGCACGCCTACGCAAAGCGAATCGCTTGGCACAGACGTACCGTATAACTACCTCGCCGCCAATCTAATTCGCAGCGGAGTCGTAGATGCCAGTTCATGCCCACACAACGGCTTGCTTCAAGAAAGCGTCGTCGCTTCCGCATGCGGGCTGCGTAAAGCGCGCGAAGCAGTGGCACATTGGCAGAATCAATTCGACTCCATTATTTTGAGCGCAGCGCAAGATACCGGCGTGCCCGCCAGTCTGTTGAAGAATCTCTTCGCACAAGAGAGTCAGTTTTGGCCCGGTGTCGGCTCAAAGAGAGACGTGGGGCTGGGTCAACTGACCGAGCATGGAGCGGACACCACGCTGCTTTGGAATCCGCCATTCTTCAATCAGTTCTGTCCGCGCATCATGGACTCTGAAGCGTGCGCCAACGGTTATCTAGGACTCGATGAAAGCGGTCGAGAATATGCGCGAGTTGCATTAATCCATGAGGTGAATGCAATTTGCGACGATTGTCCATTAGGTATTGACCTTGATCGCGCAAATTTCAGCATTAGCGTCTTTGCGCATACGCTATTAGCAAATTGCGAACAAGCCGGGCGACTCGTAAAGAACGTTACCGGGCGAACCGCCGGGAATGCGGCTGCCTATGAAGATCTATGGAAATTCTCGCTGGTCAATTATCACGCAGGTCCGGGCTGTCTCGGCGACGCGTTAGACGCGGCATTCTCCGAGAAGATGGAATTAACGTGGGAGAACGTCTCGTCAAAATTCTCGACCGGGTGCGTGAGCGCTTCAAAATACGTTAACAACATCAGCAAATAATCGCCTTGTTTTTTGTGCTACACTAAAGCCCCTATATCACCGCCCCGCCTTTTTTCAATCGAGAAAGGCGCTGTTGGAGTATTCATGCTTACCTTCACCGAAAAGATCGTCTTTGCCGTTCTCATGCTTATTTCCGCCGCGCTAACCTATCGCGGCGTGCGACGTATCGTTCGACAAATAGCCAGCGGTCAGGGAAAAATAGACTGGTCGCTCGCACCCAAACGAATCGGCGAACTGATCTCTAAATATATATTCTTCACCCCCGTATTCCGCTTCCGGCTATGGGTCAGCGTCTTACATGCGTTCATCGGCTGGGGGTTCTTTGTTTATGTGATCGTCAACCTGAATGAACTGATCTTCGCTTACGCTAATGTCAACGTCCTCCATCAGACGGGTTTGCCCGGCGATCTATTTCGCTTCCTGGCGGAATTTCTATCGTTTGCACTGATGCTTAGCATGATCGGTTTATCCATCCGCCGCTATATCTTTAACCCCGCGACGCTCCGCACGCGCGATACCACCCTGCTCGATCCTCGAGCGCGTCGCGGCATTACAATCGACTCAGCAATCGTAACCGCCACATTTTTTACACACACGCTGGCGCGAGTGTTAGCCGAGTCGTTCTACCTCGCCCGCCACGGCGTATCCGACGCATGGCAACCGCTCACGTCAGCGATAGCGCGGCTATGGGCAAATATGCCTCAGACGCAACTGCTCTTCGACGAACGTTTAATGTTTTGGATTTCGCTCGGATTAGTGTTCGCGTTCCTGCCTTACTTCCCTTATTCAAAGCATATGCACTTATTTGTCGCTCCATTAAATTTCGCCTTAAAGCCCGAACGGAAATCCATGGGGCAATTAAGCTACATTGATCTCGACGATCAATCCATCGAACAGTTCGGCGCGGCGAAGATGAGCGATCTTGGCTGGGAACAAATTATGGACGCTTACGCCTGCATTCAATGTTTTCGTTGTCAGGAGGTCTGTCCGGCGTACAATACAGGAAAAATCCTCTCGCCTGCCGCACTAGAGATTAACAAACGCTATCACTTGAAAACCGGCGATACCGACGCGCCAATGCTCAACCTCATTTCAGAAGAGGCTGTTTGGGCTTGCACCAGTTGCGGCGCGTGCGTGGATATTTGTCCCGTCGGAAACGAGCCGATGCGCGACATCCTCGACATCCGTAGAAATCTGGCAATGATGGAAAGTCAGTTTCCAAAAGAGTTGGAAAACGCATTCAAAGGGATCGAACGCAATGCGAACCCGTGGAACGTTCCGCAAGCGGATCGTTTGAAGTGGGCAGAAGGACTCGACGTGCCGACGATCGAACAAAATCCTAAGCCTGACGTTTTGTGGTGGGTTGGGTGCGCGCCCGCGACCGATCCGCGCGCGCAAAAAACAGCGCAAGCCTTCGCAAAAATTCTAAATGCGGCAAGGGTCAACTTTGCCGTGCTTGGAAAGCATGAATCTTGCACGGGCGATCCCGCTCGCCGGGCGGGACGCGAAGATATCTTCTTCGCGATGGCTTCGCAAAACGTGGAAGTTCTCAACGAGGTCAAACCGAAGCGCATCGTCGCCACATGCCCGCATTGCTTGCATGTGCTTAAAAACGAATACCCCGCTTTCGGCGGCGAATACGAAGTCGTCCATCACACGCAGTTAATCAACGAACTAGTAGGCGCTGGAAAGATCAGCATGGAAGTGGATGAAGATCAATTCTCGGTGACTTTTCACGATCCGTGTTATTTGGGGCGGCACAACAACATCTTCGACGCGCCGCGCGACGCATTAACTTCCGCAGGCGCGTCGACTATTGAAATGCCGCGCCATGCCGAACAAGCGTTTTGTTGCGGCGCAGGAGGAGCGCAGATTTGGAAAGAAGAAGAGGAAGGAACGATGCGCGTAAATACCGAGCGCTTCACAGAAGCGAAAGCCACCGGCGCCCTCACCCTTGCAGTAGGATGTCCCTTCTGCCTCTTGATGATGACCGACGCTTCCAAAGCCGACGGCGGAGAAATTCAGGTGAAAGACGTAGCGGAGATCGTCGCCGAGAGATTAAAATAGCGATATGAAATTTAAACTCTTACTCTGGTCCGTCGCCGCCGTATGGTTGGCAGCCTGCTCGTCAAACGCCGCGCAGCCGACGCCCACGCTCACGTCACTGGAACAGATCGGTCTATCCGTTTACAATTTACGTTGCGCACAGTGTCACGCGCTCGCGCCTGACACTGTGGTTATCGGTCCCTCATTAGCGGGCATTGCCGTTCGCGCCGCGACGCGCATTCCTGACTACGATGCACAGGCATATATTGAAGAATCGATCCTCTCGCCCAAGTCTTATATCGTGGAAGGATTTCCGGACACTATGCCGACCAATTTTGCCAAAGACTTAACGAGCGAGGAATTCAAAGGTCTCGTTGCGTTTCTATTGACTCTCAAATAACTCACTGGAGAAATCATGAAAACCTGGATTAAACGCATCCTGCTAGCCTTAGGAGCGATCGCCCTCTTTGGGATCGTCTACGCCGCATTCGCCCCGCTGCCCTTCGACAAACTGCCCTCGCGCGATAAATGGGGCGCCGGCGCCAGCGGCGTGCTTCCCGCTTATAGCGGGTTGCAACGCGAGTTTCCGCCTTTGAATGGCGACGTTACGCCCGACAAAACTCAATTGGGACGGTTGCTGTTCTTCGACCCAATCCTTTCAAAAAATCAGGATATTTCCTGCGCAACCTGCCACAACCCCAGCCTCGGCTTCAGCGACGGCTTGCAAACGGCGCAAGGTTCAAACGGCGAACGCCTTGCGCGTAATACGCCCACGCTTTGGAATGCCGGCTATGAATCAAAACTTTTCTGGGATGGTCGCGCCGACTCGCTGGAAGCGCAAATGTCCGTCCCGCTTCACGCTGAGAACGAAATGGCTGGAGACAGCGTAGAAACTGTTGCCCGCTTAAGCGCAATTCCTGAATACGCTCAACTTTTCGAAAAAACCTTCGGCAAAGACGCGATCACAATGGCAAACGTACAATCTGCGATCGCTTCATTCGAGCGGACGCTTATCTCTAAAGACAGCCCTTTCGATAAATACGCCGCCGGTCAGTTCGACGCGCTTACCGCGCAACAACGTCGCGGCTTGAATCTCTTCCGTTCAGCGGCGACGCGCTGTTTTGAATGTCATGCCGCGCCAACTTTCGGCTCGAACGATTTCTTTGTCACCGGAGCGCCCGACTTGGACGGATTCCCACATGACGCCGGCCGCGCCGCCGTTGTCAGCGATGGGAAAGACGGCGCGTTCAAATCGCCTACGTTGCGCAACATTGCATTGAGCGAACCATACATGCATAACGGCGCCTTCGCCACCTTAGACGACGTGCTGTGGTTCTACGAAAAAGGCGGCGGAAGCGAATTCGGTTTGGAAGTAGATCGGCATATCATCCCCATCGAGTTGAGCGAGCAGGAACACAACGACCTGATCGCGTTCTTGTATGCATTGACCGACGAAAGCGCCATGCCCGAAATTCCCAAATCTGTGCCGTCGGGCTTGCCGGTGGTAGAGCAAGTTCCCAACTTGGGACGCGAAGTTGCAAAACAGATGAACATCGAGGCGGCTGGAGCGGGCGTTTCGGCGCATACGCCGACGACGGTCCGCGTAGGACCGCACGAGACGATCCAGCAAGCGATTGATCGTTCGGGTCCGGGCGATACGATTGAAGTCCCTTATGGGATTTATCGCGAAGCGGTGGCGCTCGATTGGAGCGACGTCACGTTAGTCGGCATTCCCAACGCAAAGGGAGAATGGCCCGTATTCGACGGCGAAGGAACCCGTTCGGACGGCGTAGTCGCTTCAGGCAATAATTTCGAAATGTATAATTTTGCCGTAAAAAATTACACCTCGAACGGCGTGCTGGTAGAAGGCGCGACCGGCGTATATTTACACGATATGTATATTGAGAATACCGGCGTATACGGCGTGTATCCTGTCCGTTGCACCGATGTGTTGATCGAACGTATTGAAGCGACGCTGATGAACGACGCGGCAGTGTACGCGGGCAAGTCGGAAAACGTAGTTATTCGCGATACGCTGACATACGGCAACGTGGTTGGCGTTGAATTGGAGAACACCGTCAACGGCGAGGTATACAACAATGTGGCGCGCGACAACACTGTCGGTATTTTCATTGATCTCTTACCGCAACTACCCTCGAAAGTTTCTTTGTACACCAAAGTGTACGACAACGTCGTTGAGAACAATAACGGCGCGAATTTCGGCAAACCCGGCTCTGCGGTATCGCTCATTCCGCCGGGCACGGGCATCCTTGTCTTAGCGGCGGACGAGGTGGAAGTGTACAACAACACGATCCGCGGCAATAAATCGGGCGGCTTGGCTGTGTTCAATTTGACGATCGGTTTCGCCTCCAATGAAATTGACGTAGGTCCGAATCCTGAACATGTGTACGCGCATGACAATCTTTACGAAAACAACGGCTACGACGCCGATCCCTTCGTGAAGAATATGCTCGGCAAAGGATTCGATATTATTTGGGACGCCAACGGCGCAGACAATTATTTCGACGAGAAAGTTTCATCGTCTTTCCCGCCTTTCTTGCCCAAGAGTTCGTGGCCCCAACCTTTGTATAACCTCTACTGGAGATTCTTCAATTTCATCGTTAAGGCGGCGGGATAAGAGGAGCGCTTTTTCATGCACCGCCTCTTCCCCGTTTCTGTGAGAGATGATATTTTCTTCAACTATAGGAACACGCCCATTGGAGCGTTGCTCGAATATCACAACCTCGGCGCAGAGCACGAGCCCTACGCACAAGCGCAACTGCTGATCGGCATGTGCATGGATAGCCGCAAGCATTTGCACATCCCCGATAATTTCGCGTACATCATCCGCACAGGCGGAGCGAATTTACGCTACAGCGAATTCAAGGTTTCCTATGCCATCGCAGTAGGAGGCGTGCAGTGTATTGCGTTGATCGGTCACGATCAGTGCGGGATGGTCAATTTGATGTCGAACAAAGAGGCGTTCGTTCAAGGTTTGACCGAACGGGCGGGCTGGGAGCGCGAGCTAGCCGAACAACATTTCACCAATTTCGTTCCAATGTTCGAGATCGGCAACGAGATAGATTTCATCATCAGCGAGGCGCAACGATTACGGCAGCGCTATCCGAAAATACAAGTCGCGCCGTTGTTGTACAAGGTGGAAGATAATTTGTTGTATCAAGTGAAAGAATAAGCGTTGAAGCCTACGTCGTCGCCTTCAACGCCGAACGGATCATCAAAAATTCGGTGATGTTTTCCGCGGTGATCAATCCGATAAATTGACCGGCATGCACGACCGGCAGTGTTTTCGTTTTTGTTTCTTGCAGACGCATAAGGGCTGATTCGACCATATCATGCGAATCAACGCTGGGCAGGTTCTTGCGCATCACACTGACGACCGACGCGCTTTGTCCATGCTGAGAGAGCGCGGCGATAAACGCATCGCGTTCAAGGATGCCCATCACAACGCCGTTCGCGTCCACCACGGGGAAATCATGTTGCGAACCAGCCAGAATCAATCCGACCGCCTGCGCGAGCGTATCGCGAGGCGAGAGGGTTTTGTAATCGGTCATCATGGCGCGCGTAACTGGAATCCCGCCAAGCGAATCTTTCATCAGCGCCATACTGGCTTCCTGAGAAGCTCCAATATATACAAAGAACGCAATGAACAGCAAAAACGGATTGCTGAACAGACCGATGAATCCAAACAAAAAGGCGATTCCTTGACCGATATTCGCCGCCACCTGCGTCGCGTGAACGTAATCCATACGCATGGCAAGAAGAGCGCGTAAGACGCGTCCGCCATCCATAGGGAAGGCGGGGATCAAGTTGAAGAGCGCCAACGCCACATTGACGATCATCAGCCGCGCAAAAAAAGAACCAGAAGCGATAGTCGCGCCGCTGAGCGTCGTTAGAGCCTTCGTAGGAGCGAGAGCCGTAAACAACAACGCGGCAATGACTACGTTGACGGCGGGTCCCATCAGCGCAACCCATAATTCTTCAATAGGCTTATCAGGCATACGCTCCAAACGCGCCACGCCGCCGATAGGGTAAAGCGTAATGTCGCGGGTTTTTATCCCATATTTGCGGGCGGTCAATGCGTGACCATATTCATGCAAAACAACGCATAGAAAAAGGGCAAGGATAAACAACACACCGCTTAATACTTGAGCGAGCGTTCCATGTTCGAGCCAGTAACTATACCCAACCCAACCGATTAATAGAAGAAACGTAGCGTGAATATATACATCAATGCCTAAAAAACGGCCCAGCTTCCACTGCCACTTCATTTCCTATCTCCTTTACTTTTCGCGAGCATACCCCCCGCTTGTTAAAAGATTGTCATATTTTCATGAGAGTCGCGTAGAGCGCCGGCTTACCGACAGGCTAAGGTTGGTTATGTTATTTTATAATACCCAACTTTTTTCCCGCTTCGCCGATGACGTCCATCGCGCGTTCAATCTCGCTAGGGTCATGCGTAGCCGTGACGGTAGCGCGCAGGCGGGCGAGCCCTTCCGGCACAGCGGGCGAAACGACCGGCAGCACAAAGACGTCGTTCAATTGCGCCTCGCGCGTCATGGCAAACGCCGCCTCATCCGTGCCGCATAAGACTGGAACAATTGCCGTCTCGGTGAGCATGGTGTCGAAGCCCATGCTTTTGAGCCCGCCGATAAATTGTTTCGTATTCTGATTCAACCGCTCGATGCGCCAAGGTTCGTCAAGAATGACCTTAAATGCCTCGTTCGCGGCAGCGGCTTGCGCAGGCGGCAATGCGGCGGAAAAGATGTACGCGCGGCTGGCGTGACGCAAGTAGGTGATAATTTCCTTATTAGCAGCGACATACCCGCCAACCGACGGAATCGTCTTGCTCAAGGTGCCCATCTTAATATCAATGCCGCCATAAAAATCAAAGTGTTCTTCAATGCCGCGCCCGGTCTTGCCGAGCACGCCGATCGAATGGGCTTCATCAATCATCAGCCAGGCGTTATATTTTTTGCATAATTCCACTATTTTCGGCAGATCAATAATATCGCCGTCCATACTGAAGACCGAATCGGCGATGACCAGCTTAGACACATCGCTGGGGGCGTTTCTCAGCAGACCTTCAAGATGATCCGTTTCGTTATGGCGAAAGCGGCGAAACTCCGCGCCAGACATCAAACAACCGTCCACAATGGAAGCGTGATTTAACTTATCTGAAAAAACATAATCGCCGCGTCCCATCAAGGTGGAAACAACCGTTAAATTAGTAGCGTAGCCCGATGAATATGTGATGGCAGACTCGGCGCTCTTGAAGTTCGCAATAGTCTCTTCAAGTTCGTTATGAATTGTCAGAGTCCCCGCCAGCGTGCGGACTCCGTTCGTGCCGGTGCCAAACTTATCTATGGCGGCTTTAGCGGCAGCGTTGATGCGCGGATGATTGAGCAAACCCAAGTAGCCGTAAGAAGCGTACATTCCCATCACGCGCCCGTGCACACGCACCTTTGAGTCGCTGAGGAGTTCCTCTACAGGCTGGTTATAAAAATACAAGTCGTGTTCTTTGAGCATGGAAACGCGATCATTCATCGCTTTGACGCGACGCGCAACGGCATCGTCAATAGTTTGCAAGTCCATAAAGGAACCTCCAAAAGAGAATAAAGCAAGTGTACCAGAGAGTGAGAAAAGTTTTGATAACTCGCGCCGATATTTCTAACAGAATTTACACCCCCGCTTCTCTGCCGCGACGATTGCCTGGTCGCTGGACCAGAAGAAATTTTTCTCGCCGATGGTTTCTACCAGTCCGCCGCGCTTCATCATGTTGTAGGCATTGTCGTGGACTCCCGCGAACATGAGCGTGCCGCCCCGCTGATGCAAACGTTCATGCAGGCGCTGGATGGCTTCGATGCCTGCCGTGTCGATCAGCGAAACGCCGCGCATGGAGAGGATCAGCGCGTGCGTGTCTTTCAAATTTTGAAACGCCTCGTTGAATTGACCCGTCGCCGCGAAGAACAACGGACCCGTGAGGAACGCCACGCGCACATGTTGGCATTTGCCCGCCGTTTCGATTCCCTTTCGTTTGAGCCGTTGAATGTCAACTTCCTGCACTTCAATATCAATGCTGGCGATCTTGTTGAGGAAGACCGCGCCCGCGAGGAAGGAACCGATGAGGATGGCTTGAGTCAAATCGAGGACGACGGTTGCCAACATCGTGATCGTGAACGCGATCATATCGGTCTTGAAACGCTTGCCGAAGATGAACTTGATCGCCTCCCATTCGTTCATGCGAATGGCGGTGACCATCAACACGCCCGCCAACGCCGCCAAAGGGATTCGTCCCATGAACGGCGCGAGCAGGAACATGGATAGCAACAACCCGATCGCGTGGACGATACTGACGAGGCGGGTCTGTCCGCCCGATTTGATCCCCACACTGGAGCGCGCGATCGCCGCCGTGGCAGGCACTCCGCCGAAGAACGGGATGAGCATGTTGCCCACGCCTTGCGCAATCAACTCTTGATTCGCCTGCAAGCGGACGCCTGTCATGTTCGAGCCGACCGCGCCGCACAATAAAGACTCAACTGCGCCCAATGCGGTAATGGTGAGAGTCGGCGCGAGGAATTCGGAGAGATTCGCCCACGGGAAGTTGGAGAGAGAAAGCCGAGATTGGAGAATTAGAGAATTGGGGATGTCGCCGATGGTTTGGGCGGACCAGCCCGCAATAGAGGAAAGAAGCGTGGCGAGGATGATGCCGAGGAGCGAAGCGGGGAATCGCGCTGTCCATTTTTTGGGCATGAAGAGCATGGTCGCAATCACAAGCAAACCGATGACTAGAGACTGGAGACTGGGGACGAATCCGCCTTGAAAGTATCCAAGAATTTTTTGCGCGGCGGTGTCTGTGGCGGGAGTTTTGACGCCGAGCAGGTTGTCAATTTGACCGATGAAGATGATGAGCGCGATGCCCGAGGTGAATCCGCTGATGACGGCGGAGGGAATGAATGCGATGAAGCGACCGAGCCGCAACAGGCCGATGACAAGCAGGACGATGCCCGAAAGCAAACCCGCGACCCAGATGCCTTCGAGTCCGTAGCGTTGGACGAGGACGATCAGCACGGCGGACATCGCGCCTGTGGGTCCGCTGATCTGGAACGGCGCGCCCGTGAACGCTCCCATCACGAAGC
>BQMV01000130.1 GCA_022181005.1 Anaerolineaceae bacterium
TGTGTCATGTCGTTGAAGGTTTTGACCGGTTTGTGAGCGAAGCGAATGATTAAGTCGCCGCCAGCCTTTAAGCCGGCGATGGACGTGGGCGCATTGCCTGCGCGGATACCCGCTCTATCCGCCGGTCCGCCTGAGGCGACCGACATAACGTAGGCGACGGTGTATTGTGTGAGCCCCAGCGCCTCGAATTCAGCAAGGCTCATGTCGCTGGCGGAGGAGATGCCCAGATAGGGGTACTTGTATTTTCCCGTTTTAATTAAGCCGGGTACGATGCGTTTAACCAAATTGATGGAAATAGAGAAGCCCACGCCTGAGTTGACGGCGTTGCCGGTTATTTGGTTAACAGATTCCGTGCGGATGGATTGGTTGACTCCGACTACTTCGCCGTTCAAATTGAAAAGCGGACCGCCGGAATTGCCCGGATTGATCGCCGCATCGGTTTGGATGATGTCGGCGTTGCTGAAGAAACCGCCGCCGTCAGGCGCGACATGCGCCGGCTGGGTGCGCCCCAAACCGGAGATGATCCCCATCGTCATAGTGCCGCTTAAGCCGAAAGGATTGCCGATGGCGACGACGGGCTGACCCACCATCAGCGCGCTTGAATCGCCGATGGCAAGCGGATGAATCTCTGAAGCGGGCGCATTCACTTTGACGACCGCAATATCCGCGTCTGCGTCGAAGCCGACGACGGCGCCGTTGGCTTTGTAGCCGGAAGCGAAGACAACCTCGACCGCGCTGGCGCCTTCTACGACATGATGGTTTGTGACGATATATCCCTGATCGTTGAATATGAATCCGGAGCCGAGTCCTGTGTCGGTGCGGACGGCGACTACGCCGGGAATGACTTGCTGATAGAGCGAGGCAAGCGAACCGTCTAATGGAATGGACGCGTTTGAAGCGGGCACAATGGCAGCGATGGGTTGCTGAGTTGGGGGTTGCGTTTCCGATTGCATTCTATCGGGCAAGGCGCATGCGGTCGCCGCCAGCGCCAACATGATAATTGCGGTTAGAATTCTTTTCATCGTAGTAATTTCCTTATTTCTTTTAAACTAGCGTAATATGCGACGATTAAGCGTCGTTAAATGCAAGTTAATCGAAATTGAAAGCGGCGTTGCGCAGAGAAACTTATGGTTTTATCTGCGACGCTTGTTCGAGAAGTTCGCGTTGTTTCGCTGAAAGGTGTTTGGGAATCTGTACTTTAAGCCGAACAAATAAATTACCCTTCTCCTTGGCGTTTTTTAGCAACGGCATTCCGCGTCCCACTAAACGGAAGATTTGTTCGGGCTGTGCGCCCGCAGGAATAGTGAGTTTAAGGCGTCCTTCAAAAGTTTCCACGTCCGCTTCGCCGCCGAGCAAGGCGGTGAATGCGCTGACGGTCGCTGTTGTGTGCAGGTCGTTGCCCTTGCGTTCGAAGCGCGGATCTTCCGTTACATTCACGATTAAGTACAGGTCGGCGCCGCCGGGACCCGCGCTCGCCACGCGCACTTTGGAACCGGTGCGCACGCCCGCTGGAATGCGCACTTGTTTTCTTTTATTATTTTCCGCCTGGAGTAGACGCGTCGCTCCGCGATAGGCTTCCTCAAGCGTAATAGTGAGTTCTTGCTGATAGGTTTGCGGACGCGAGCGCGCTTGCGGCGCTCCGCCTCCGAAGATTGTGCGGAAGAAATCGGAGAAGCTGCCGCTGCCGCCGAAGAGGTCGTTAAGATCGCCGTAATCTACGCGAGTTCCGCTGCCGCTGCTATATTGCCCCCAGTTAAAATCACCCGGCGTTCCGCCTTGTTGCTGCCACTGCGAGTAGTCGGAACCCAGCTTATCGTATGCCGAGCGTTTTTTCGAATCGCCCAACACTTCGTATGCTTCGTTGATCTCTTTAAATTTGTCCTCGGCTTGTTTGTTGTTCGGGTTGTAATCGGGGTGATGCTGTTTTGCCAGTTTGCGATATGCCTTACGGATTTCATCTTCGCTGGCTTTACGGTCTACGCCGAGGATTTTGTAATAGTCCTTATAATCCATAATTTATATTGTGACACTGCGACGAATGTACGTCAAGCGTTTGGCTGGAGATTTAACGGAACTCTAACTCAGACGCGTCATTCTGGTTTTGATTTGCCGAGTCGAGATTCTTCGTCAGATATAACCCGCTGCGTTTAAATCCGCGTGCGAGATAATATTTCCGCACGCCGATCGCTGAGATGACCGCCATACGGCGATATCCGCGTTGCACGGCGATGCGCTCGGCTTCTTCGAGCAGGCGCGTTCCCAGTCCGATATGTTGCGCGGCTCCGTCTTTTTCCGCGCCGACGGGCAACGATTGCCCGTAGACGTGCACTTCGCGGATTAGCGCCGCGTCGCGCAGGTCGTCAATTTCCGTTTGCGGAGATTCATCGCTTGGCAGGGAGAGTCTGACGAATCCTGCGAGTTTATCTTCAGGCGTGACGTAGGAAATAAAATGTTCTTCCGCCGCGCCCGCTTGATAGATAAGATCGTCCAGTTCAAGCGCTTCGACGTTTACGTTTTTGTTTCGCACCTCGCGGCATCGCACACACTGACATTTCTGCCCGCGTCGCTTCAACTCGTTTTGTGCGTCTTGACGCAGGCTGGTTCGGCGGTTTCCTTCCACGACGTTGGTGGATGGAATATCTCGAACGATGCGGTTGACGCGGCAGTAACGCGGAACGGTCGGTTTGATATCGGCGATGAGATCAATTAACTCGTGCGTGTCGTAAGGCGTGAATTCGCCGCGCTGCCAATATTCGTAGAGTTCCGCGTTTGCCAGCAGTTGAGTCGGGTAGATTTTTATTTCGTCGGGGCAGAGATCGGTCCACAGTCGCGCAAAATCTACGCGGTCTGATTGAGGCGTTGCGCCCAACAAGTTGGGCATCCAATGTAAGACGATCTTAAATCCTGCCGCGCGAAGCAGAGCGACGGCTTGATGTGTGCGTTCCACATTGTGCCCGCGGTTATTTAATGCGAGGATACGGTCGTCTAAACTTTGCGCGCCCATTTGCACTTTGGTCACGCCGAGATACCGCAACCAGCGGATCTCGTCGGGAGCGATCTCGTTGGGGCGCGTTTCGATAACTAGCCCCACGTTGCGATGATGCGCCGTTTCGTTGACGGCTTGCGCTTGCTCGAGTCCGTTCTTCCCGACTGGCATGATCTTCAGATTTTCTTCCTGCTTTGCGGCTAACAGCGAATCGTTCATCGCGTCGAAACAGCGTTTGACGAACCACTCTTGATAGTCGCGCCGATAGGACGACCAAGTGCCGCCTAGAATTAATAGCTCGATCTTGTCCGTTGGGTGTCCTACCGCCTGTAGTTGGCGGAGGCGCGAACTAGTTTGCGCGTAAGGATCGAACTCATGCTCTACAGCGCGCATCGCGCCGGGTTCGTCGGGCAAATACGATTTCGGCATGCGCACGTCGGTAGGGCAGAAGATGCAGTTTGCGGGGCAGGGATACGGTTTCGTGAGAACTGTTACCGTCGTTACGCCGGAGAGCGTGCGCATGGGTTTCATCCGCAATCGTTCCAGCAGTCGTGCGTCCGCTGGGATTTCGCCGGCGGCGACTAATTCTTTGTATAACGTTACCAGCATGGATTTGTTGAGATAGCCGCTGCCATCCGCCAGCGGATGACTGCGCAGCGTTTTGGTTACATCGCCTCCGCGGCGGATTTCTTCCAACGCTGTACGCGCTAGTTCTTTTTTATCGGGGGTGAGCAGGCGAGTCGCCCGCCATAATGCTCTTCGTTCGGTTTGCATGATTGATCTTGAAATGGATGCGTTTACGCGTCCATCTTGTTCTGCTTTCCTCTTTCCAAAACTTCAACGCATAGTTTCTACCGTGCGCGCGTCGTTCTTAACGAACATTTCGGTATGCAGTCCGCATTCGGTCTTGCCGCGTCCCTGCCAACGTCCCGCGCGCTCATCGTCGGCGACGCCAACCGCCGTTGTGCAGGGCGCACAGCCGACGCTGCGGTAACCCTGCTCGAATAGTGGATGCGTTGGCAAGCGGTGTTCTTCCATGTATCGTTGCACATCGGCTTTCGTCCAATTTAACATGGGGTTGACTTTTAGCAAACCGTTGTCTTGCAACTCTAGAATTTTGGCGCGGGCGCGCGCGGCTGTCTGGTCGCGGCGAATGCCGCTGATCCAAGCCCGCATATCTCTCAGCGCTTTTTGCATCGGCTGAACCTTATGAATAAAACAGCATACGTTCGGGTCGTCAAGCGGCAGCGTGCGAACCTGTCCTCGAACGAATGTATCCCAGCGCGCATCGCGGTAGAGATCCAATACGTTTAACTTCCATTCGGAGGCGACCTTTTCGCGGAAGATCAATGTCTCCCAAAAGTGGTAGCCGGTATCCAAGAAGAAGATCAACGTATCGCGCCTGATCTGCGAAATCATATGCAGTAAAGGCATGGATTGAGTCTGAAACGACGAACTGAGCGCGATCTGAGGCCAATAATTCTCGATCGCCCACGTTAGAATCTCTTGCGGCGGGCTGGATTCAAAACTCGTAGAAAGTTCTTCTATTTCCAGCGGCGTGAACATGGCGGCATTATACCCGTTATAATCTTCCTATGGATTCCGCCGTCGTTGCGCGTTTGCTTCAACTCAACCAGGATTTTTACGCGCGTTTCGGCGACTCGTTCTCCGCTACGCGGCAACGGATTCAACCCGGCGTACGGCGCGTCCTTGAAACCTTCGCGGAAGACGAAACTATTTTAGATTTGGGATGCGGCAACGGCGAATTGGCGCGCGAATTGGCGCGGCGCGGACAGCGCGGCTCGTATCTCGGCGTGGACTTTAGCCTGCCTCTCTTGCGCGCAGCCGAATCGCCCTCTGTAGAAATTTCGGAAGGCGCGCCTTTTTCGACTGCGTTTGTTCAGATGGACATTACAAAGTTGTCTGCGTCGCTATGCGCCGATCGTTATTCGTTGATCGTCGCTTTTGCGGCGCTGCACCATATTCCCTCGACCGAACTGCGTTTGGATATCCTACGGACGATTCGTCAACTGCTTAAGCCCGCCGGGTTATTCATTCACTCAAATTGGCAATTCTTAAACAGCGAGAAATTGAGGAAGCGCATCCAACCGTGGGAGCGCGTATCTATTTCTTCGTCGGAAGTTGACGAAGGCGATTATCTGCTAGACTGGCGGAGCGGGGGAGAGGGCTTGCGTTATGTCCACTGTTTCAGCGAATCTGAATTGAGCGGATTGGCGGTTGCAGCAAATTTCCGAATTGTGGAAACTTTTTTATCCGACGGCGAGACGGGGAATTTGGGACTGTATCAAATTTGGTCGCCCTGTTAAAAGATGGCGTTCAAGCGGAGACGTTGTTTGGATCGGCGATATAACGCCACCAGTTGTTCGACACGCCGTTGAGGCGTCCTTTCGTCTTTGGAAAGTGCGTCAGCCACCAGACGTGGTGTTTGCGTATATCGCCGTTGCCCCATTCGTTCGCAGAGACCTCGCGCCGAATGCCTTTAAAGTCGGGGAAGTTATGGAACCAATCGTCGCATTCGCTCATGACGGCGGCAGGATTATTCCAGTCGTAGTCGCGGACGCTGTTTGGCGCGAAGTGGACGTTGCCTAGCGCGGCTTTGCCCGGCGATGTTTTGTCGTAACGAATGAAGCGGCGCCAGAGGTTCGCTTCTGTTGGAACTTTTTCGAATGTTTTTTCCATGATCGACTCGGCGCGATGCCCCATATTCTCGAGCATTTCGCCCACGCCGCGCTCATAAGAGAATCCCATAATTATAAAGCGTCGTTTAGCGGCGTCGGTGCGTTGAAGCGGGGGCGCGTTGCACCAAAATGCGCTGGGTCCGCCCATGATAGATTCGTAGAATCCCGCGTGCGGAAAGTTGAAGATCCATACCTCGTCAATTTCGTTCTTTGCCACGCGCGACAAGATATTGAAATCTTTTAAAATCGCGTAATAATTTGCTTCAGCGGGCGCGAGGGGAGGCGCGTCGCCGCGTAAAACGCTCAGATACGATTCCGCGTCGTAGGCGCGTCCGTCCACTTTGACGGGGAATGCGTTCACGTCTATGCGTTCGATGATCTGATAATGGACGAGTCCGCCGCTGGCTTGCAGAATGTCGGACATGAAGCCTCTGCCAAGGTCTTCGACTGCGTTCCAGCGCATGAACTCGGATAGCCTTTTTCCCGTTGACGGTTCAACGATCGGATTGTAAACAATGACGAGCGTCTTGAGGATTATCGTTTCAAGCGGCTCGTCAGGAGAGTTTGCGGCGACCGTCGCTTGCGCGCGAGGCGCGGGTTTTCGTCGGAAGAGGGAGAAGAAGTTCATGCGTACAGTATGCGGGCGCGCAAGCGCTTAACTACGGTAAATTGGTTGCGAAGTAGATTTGATTTCCGATAGCAAGGTACAGCACATAATTAGGGCTGACGGCCATAGCGTCTATGGAGCCCGCTTGGAATGGATTATCTTTGCCTGCAAAGCCAGTCAGTTGATTCTGAAGTTCGAGCGAACGCGGCGCGAAGCGAAAGACGGTTTGGTTTTCCGCGTCGAGCAAGAGCAAAACGGAGTTTGGCAAAGCGGTGAGAGCCATGCGCGTAAAGTGCGCCTGCGCGAAGATGTTGCGGTCTTGATGCGCTGGAAATGGGTCGGCAAAGTTGAGCGGATCGGCGCACTTCGTTGGAGTTTGCGAGATGCGGCTAAAAGTGCAAGTCGAGATGTGACCGTCGGCGTGAAGCAGGTAGAGGTCGTCGCCGCTTACAGCGATATCAATCGCTGTGTCAAGCGTGGTCGGAATCTGATTGCTAAAATAAAAATAAGGCGTGCTTGTGAAGGCGCTTTCTTGTCCTTGATACACCCAGACTGAACGCGCGAAGGCGTCTAGCACATAGAGAGTGTCGCTATCCAGCGCAAAGCCGGTGACGCGCTCCCAATCGGTATTGGGGAGCGCCGGAAGCGGGAGGACTTGCGGCGCTTGTCCCGGCGCGCAGTACAGCAGATTCCCTTCCGCATCTACGCCCATTACGGCGGCGCTGACGAGGTTGACCTTGGGCAATATCGCCAGGTCAACCAGCGCGCCGACTTTGTAGCCGGCGTAACTGCCCGGCTGACATTTAAAAGAAGCATCTAGTTCGAGACCGCGACCGGTGAACGATGCGTGAAGGATTTCGCCGCGCGTCGCTTCGAGCATATATACATTGCTTTCGTTCGCCGCCATACGGCTGATATGCGCGTCGTTGCCGAGTCCGCCGGTAAATGCAGGGATAAATTCAAGGCGCAGCACGCCCATCAGCGCGTCGAGGTTGGCTTGCGCCATCTGCCGCAATTGACCGGATTGTTCGGTCGCGCCGTATGTTTCCGCCCGATCGATCAGTTCAAGAGACTCCTCCCAAGCGTCGCGTTGACGCAACGGATCTTTCTCGCTTAGCGCGCGCGCGACTTCGTTCTGCGCCTGACGGTAATATTCGCTGTATTGCACGCCTTGGCCAGAACGTAGGTAAACGACTACCCCGATCGTCGCAATTAGAACTGGAATAGCGACGGCGATGAAGCTTAATAAGTGAGTGGGCGCAAAGAGCGTCGGCTGTTGCGCTCCTCCCTCTGCGGATGATTCTGCTCCGGGCAATAACCGTGGAATAAATCGTTGCAACGAGTCTCCCAACCTTGCGCTTAGATTTCGCACAGTTCGGATTACGTCTACGATCATTTTCGCCATCTGCTGCGTGACGACCTTGTGCGCGTCGGCGGTGTCCGCCTTTGCGTTTGCAGGTGTTGCGCCGTTTACCGGGCGTTCATCTTTTTCTTCCGCATCGTCTTGCGCCGTTTGATCAGCGCTATCCGTTTTTAACGGCTCAGGTTCGCCCGACGCCGCTCGCGGAATGGACGACGGAAAGTTGCGCGGCGCGGAGGAGCGCATTTCATCTGGAGATACGGGCGGCGTCGCTGTTGGATGGGAGAGCGGCGTAGAAGCGGACGCTTGAATGAAATGCGCGCCGAAATCTGCTAGAGTATCGAGCTGTTCTTCCGTGATAGGAGGGGAAGAGACGCTCACATTTGATGAAGCGTCGGGTTGGATGTTTGAGACCGGAGCGTTAGCCGATTCCTGCGGGCTTTCTACGCTTTCCGCATCGAGAGGCGTGAGTGCGACTGGATGGCGCGTTTGCTCCGGCGGAGTATCGCCGACGTCTACGCGTAAGATCGTGATCAATCCTCGCCCGGGTTGCGGCTGAATGAGCGCGGCATGAAGATCGCCTTTGGCAAAAGTTAATTTGCGATACATTGCATCGAACGAGGCGGGCGGACGTTCGCCCAGTAGATCGGCTTCCCAATCTTTTGGAAACGCGGCGCATAATACGACCAAATCGTTAGGGTGGAGCTCTAGTTGTGAAAAATGAAATTGGAAATTTTGACTCGCGCCTACCCCTTTTCCTGAAAGCGCGGGGTCGTAGACTTGACGCGTCGGTCCTTCGCCCGTCCAGATTGCGCGCATCGGTCCGCTTAGAAGCAGGGTAAATTGCGATTCGCGCACAGCGGCGAGCGCGAGAAAACCGAGCGTGTACTGACCGCGTTCGCCGGCGGAATGATTGCGCTCAAATAACGCCGCATTGATATGATCGGCGGCTTTACGCATGGCGGAGGTCAGCGAGCCGGGCGTTTGATAGAAAACGTCCGCCGCATTATGGTTTACCTGCGCCAGTTCTGCGTTGGAAAGCGACGCTTGATTTGACAGCGCAAGGTAGACGATCAGGCTGTCTTTTTCGCGTCCGCGCGCGACCTTGCGCGCGGGTGTGAGCGCGAGCAAGCCGGGCATGTCCGCTTGTGTTTGCCCATGAATACGGCGAATAGGAAGGATGTTGAGATCGAAGGTAGGCACGGCGTAAGAATAATGAGAAACTATCTATCATTATACTGGTAAAATTTGAATAAAGGATAAGGGCGGGAGCGACGGAACAAAGCGAAAGAAAATTCTTAACGACGGTGAATGTGAATGGAATTTAAACTGCATCAGAGTTTTTTAGAGTTCGACCCGATCGCGTGGAATGCGCTGGTTGAGCAAAGCGTCGCCGATACGCCGTTTTCGCGCTACGAATATTTGAGCGCGTGGTGGCAAACGCTCGGCGGCGGCGAATGGAAACAAGCCGAATTAATTCTAGTCTCGGCTGTGGAAGGCGATCAGTTAGTGGGCGTTGCTCCGCTGTTTATCGCGAAGCACGACGGACGCGTGGCGTTGTTGCTCGTCGGCAGCGTCGAAGTTTCCGATTATTTGGATTTGATCGTGCGCGAACAAGATCTACCGCGTTTCTTAACGGGGTTGTTGGATTTTCTTGCGTCTTCTCATAACGGCAGTTGGTCGGCTCTTGATTGGTATAACCTCCCCGATGATTCTCCCACTCTTGCCGCCTTGCAAGCGGAAGCGGAAAAACGCGGCTGGGAACATCGTCAAGAGGTCTACCGCACTACGCCGCGCATCGCGTTGAACGGCTCGTTCGACGACTATCTGGCGAACATTGATAAGAAGCAGCGGCATGAAATCCGCCGTAAAATGCGCCGCGCCGCCGAAAGCGGGCGCGTCGTTTTCCGTCTGGTAGATAAGTCTGCTGAGATCGAACCCGAACTGGAATCTTTCTTCCATCTGATGACGCAAGACCCCAGCAAAGCGAGCTTTCTGCACCCGGCGATGCGCGAACATATGACCGCCGCCCTGCGCGCAGCGCACCAGAACGGTTACTTGTGGCTGGCTTTTCTCGAAGTGGACGGCGTCAAATCGGCGGCGTCGCTGAACTTCGACTATAAAAATAAACTGTGGGGATATAACTCCGGCGTTAGCCGCGATCACATGGAGTTGTCGCCCGGTTGGGTATTGCTCGCGCTCACTATTCAATGGTGTTGCGAAAACGGACGTTCGGAGTTTGACTTTATGCGCGGAGACGAAGAGTACAAATATCGCTTCGGCGGCAAAGACCGGCGCGTTATACGCGTAACGGCGATACGCGCCGCTACATCACCGGACGGAGCAGTTGCCCAATAAGCACGATCAAAGCGATGAGCGCTCCAACGATGACCAATGGCGCCGCGGCGGTAAGGATCGCCTTTGTCCAACGCATCTTCAACTCGCTTCTCATGATGAGCGTTTCATAGAAAATTAAAAACGCAACGACAAACGCCGACCAGAATTGAGCCGCCGGTATCGTGGAAGCGAGACGGAGCGCCAGCGTTATCGCTAATAGCGCGGGCGCGGTAACGTAGCATTGGATGTAAAACATTCGTTGCAAGGCGGATTTTCGGAGCGGGCGGTTGTTGATGAGTTCGATCCACATTAGGTAGATCAAGAGCGGCTGAGCGGCGATGCCCGCGCCTAACCATATTTTATTCTCTGAAAAAACAGCGAAGACGCCGCTCTCTATAATTTCCGTTTCTGTGAGAAAAACGTAGGTCATGGGCAGGACTGCGACGAAGATCCAAAATACAACGGGGGAGAGGAATTCATCGAAGCGTTCCGCAGGTTTTTTCTCCCACTCGCTGTTAACATATTCGATGGCATGAACCGGTTTGAAAACGACTTGCGCCAGAGTCTTTGGCAACAACAAGAGCCACGCCATGATCTCGAAGAAGGCGTCTTCCAACATCTGTAGAATCTTAAATTGAGCCATGCTGTCTCCGTTCTGATGGAGGTTACGCCTCTCCCACGATTCCTCCATCCGTCAACTTCCTCAAATCACTCAACGCGGACTCGATCTCCTCTGGCTTCACAGGACGATCCTCGTCGCGGTGTTTCAATGTGCCAGCCTTTGCCTTCTCGATAGCGAGTTCTTTGATCGAAGCATTCAACGACATCGCCTCTTTCACCAACGCCGCGCCTTGCGAATATCCGATCACGGGGTTCAACGCGGTGACGATGATCGCGTTCTTCGCCAGCCAGCCTTCCGCTTTTTCGCGGTTGGCGGTCACGCCTTTCACCGCGCGTTCGGTGAACGCGTTCACCGAACCGATGACCACTTGCATCATCTCGAACAAATTGTGCGCGATGATCGGCATCATCACATTCAATTCGAGTTGTCCCGCCTGCACCGCCATCGCCACGGTCGTGTCGCATCCCACCACATGGAACATCGCCTGATCCAACATCTCTGCCAGCACCGGGTTCACTTTGCCCGGCATGATCGAAGAACCCGGTTGAACGGCGGGCAATCTGATCTCGTCGAATCCGGTTGACGGTCCAGAGGAGAGCAGGCGGAAGTCGTTGGCGATGCGGATCAACGTCAACGCGAGAGTGCGCAGTGAGGAGGAGAAGTCCGCCGCATCCGCCATAGACTGCATGGATTCAAATAAATTATCAGATGTCTGCAACTCGAGCCCGGTGATCTCGGATAATTTTTTCACCATGCGAGCGTGATACTCGGGATGAGCGTTCAACCCGGACCCTACGGCTGTGCCGCCGATCCCCAGCCTGCACAACCCCTCAGCGGATCGGCGCACACGTTCCGCATCGCGCTCGACGGCTTTGGCATACGCGGAAAATTCCTGACCCAACCGTACAGGGACAGCATCTTGCAAATGTGTGCGCCCCGATTTGACGACCGAATCAAATTCTTTTGCCTTCGCCTCCAACGCGGACTGTAAATTTTTCAGCGACGTGAGCAACTCATCCACGCGCCACAACACGCCCAATCGAATTGACGTGGGAATCGTGTCGTTCGTGGATTGCGCCATGTTGACGTGATCGTTCGGATGCGCGTAATATTTTCCGAGTTCGCCGCCGAGGATTTGCGTGGCGCGATTGGCAATGACCTCGTTCGCGTTCATGTTGTGACTCGTCCCCGCGCCCGCTTGAAATGGTTCGACGACGAATTGCGAATCCCATTTGCCGTCCATCACTTCGGTAGCGGCTTGCGCGACAGAGTCTGCCAACTGTTTGGCGGTGAACTTTTTCCCGTCCACTTCGCGGTCGTTGAATAACCCGAGTTCAAAATTCACCAATGCCGCCGCGCGTTTGACCGCCGCGATAGACCAGATGAACGCGCGCCACGGACGAAGTCCGCTGATGGGGAAGTTCTCCACGGCGCGTTGGGTTTGCACGCCATACAGCGCATCGGCAGGCACGTTCAATTCGCCGAGCGAATCTTTTTCTTTGCGAAAGTTGTTTGAAGACATTGTTAACCGCCAAATATGATTTTTATCTATTTTACACCTGATTAATTTGCTAGTCCTTTTTCCTATTACAATTACCCCACTCGTGAGGAAAAGCATTGGATCAACTTCTCGAACTCTTCTGGATATTTCTCAAAGTAAACCTGCTCAGCACATCGGGTCCCGCCTCGATCGGTTTGCTGTATCACGAAGTTGTCGGAAAGATGGTGACTGAAGGGCAATTTGTGCAAGCGGTGGGGTTATCGTCGGTGTTGCCGGGCAGCGATGCGTTGCAAATGGCGATGTACGTCGGCTATGCGGTAGCGGGCATCCCTGGCGGATTCATCGCATTGATTGGTTCTATTCTGCCGCCCACGATCATTATCTTGGGCGTAACGATGATTCTACACCGTCTGCGCCGTGAAGCCTGGCTGAGTAATTTCATCGAAGGGCTCACACCGGCGATATCCGTGCTCATGCTTTTCGTTGCAGCGAAAATTTTTCAGCAAGGCGGCGCAATCGGATGGGAAAGTTGGGCGCTCGGTATTGTCAGCCTGCTTGTAATGTTTTATAACGCACCTGCGCGAATTGTCGTCCTTGTTGCGGGAGTGATCGGCGTCTTCCTGTTTAAATAAATGAACAAGACTTCTGTTTCCGTTTGGTTTCGCTTGTTGTGGATGTTCTTGAAGGTGAACATTCTTTCTCCGTCGGGTCCTGCGTCCATTGGCTTTTTGTACGACGAGGCGGTCGGCAAGATCATGACCGAGGAACGATTCGTCGAAGCAGTGGGCTTTTCGAATGTTCTGCCCGGCAGTGAGGCGTTGAAGCTTGCCATGTTCGTCGGCTTTGCGGCGGGCGGAATTCCCGGCGTGCTCACCGCGCTGTTGGGCGCGATCCTTCCGCCGACCGTATTGATGTTAATCGTCGCGGCATTCCTGCAACGGATTCAACATGCGGGTTGGCTAGCCAATTTCGTGGCGGGTATGAGTCCCGCCGTCGCTGCGTTGATCGTAATGGTCGCATGGGAATTATTCCGCGCCGGCTCGCGTAGGAAAACGGATCGTCGTGTGATTTTCATCGCCGCTTTTAGCGCGGTTGCGTTCTGGTTCAATATCCCCTCGCCGTTTGTTCTACTGGGCGCGGGCGTTCTCGGCGTTATTTTATTTGGCAGGCGGAGCTACTAATGGCAACTGAGTTTTTAATCGTTACGAATGGGTTTAAAGGAACTTGGCCCGCAGTTGAGTTCGGTGCGACGCTGGCGGGCGCGATGAAAATTAAATGCACGCTTCTCGGCGCGATCGAAAGCTTCGACTCGGAGACGATGGACGATCACCATCCGCTGGAAGATGTTTTTGCGCAGGCGGTCGAGTTGTTTCAGAAACTTGGCGTGGAATATGCTCTCGATGTTCGCAATGGACCCGCTGAAAAGATCGTCCCCAAATTTGCGAATCAAGGCGACCTGATCACGGTCATTGGTCCGCTGGGCAGACCTGCCTTCAGGCGCTGGCTGACGGGACGCTCGATTCGCCTGTTGATGGAGCAGATTCGCAACCCGATCTTATATGTGCCTGAAGCAAACTTGCCCGTGACGAAGATTCTAGTCACTGTGGGCGGGCTAGGATATGCGAAGGATGCAGAGAGCATCGCGGTTCAGATCGCCCGCGCCGTTGCCGCAGAAGTCACGATCTTATACGTTATCCCGCCGACCGATCTGGATTATCCCAGCGCGCGCAATGTGCAAAAGCATGTGGAAAACCTAGCGGAGACGGATACGCTGCCCGGGCGCAGCCTAAGGAACGCATTGGAAATTGCGCGGGGAGCGGGCTTGAAAGCGAGCATCAAAGTGAGACAGGGGGATATTATCGAAGAGATCGTAGATGAGATCGAAGAGGGCGCGTATGATCTAGTTTGTATGGGGTCGGCATACAGCGCCGATACGCTGCGTCAATTCTACGCGCCGAACATTGCGGCGGAAGTGGCGGAAGCGGCGCGGTGTCCCGTGCTGACAGCGCGATTTACCGGACGTAGATCATAGACCGGGCGTGTATTTTTTTTCCCATTCCGCGATCGCCGCGCGAATAGCGTCTTTGACTTCCCCTTCCGGCGTTTCATTAATGCCGGCGTAGCGCTCTTGTCCGACATGAACGACCACGCCGCCTTCGAGCGATTGCGATAGGAAAATGCGCTTATAGGCTAGCGGCGTTCCGGCGATGCGTTCTTGTAGAATCGAATTGATCTGTTCGACGATGCTGCTGGTAGGCGTAGAAGGACGCTCTGCTTTTTTGGGCGTTGGTTTGTCTACAGGCAGGGGCGTTGGGAGAGGCGGTAGAGGGGCTGGTTGCGGCGGCGGAGGCGGCTGTTGGATGGGCGCGGGTTGCGGCGCTGGGGAGGGCGTAATCGGCGACGCGGCTTTAACTTCCGCTTTGATCTCTGGCGCGGTTTGAATCGAATTCGGAGCGTTCGATGATTTCTCTTGCTCTTCTTCGCGCTTACGCCGTTTGTAGCCTTTGGCTTGTCCTTCATAGAAACCGATTAAATAAAAGACGAGAACAGCAAGAACCCATCCGACGATCGTCCAATTAATTGTCCAAGTGACGTACATAATTTATTTTACCTTTGACAGTTTGGGCAGTAATGCGTGCCTCGTTGACCGACGACCATGCGCTTAATTATAGCGCCGCAGTTTTGACATGGATATCCTTCGCGATCGTATACTCGAAAATAATTTTGAAATTCTCCGCCGCGATAGACCCAATCAATGGTCGCGCCGTTGCGGCGGATGCCTTCTTGCAAGACGTTTTGGATCGCGTCGCGCAACGCTTCCGCCTGTTTTGCCGTGACTGAACTCGAATCGCGTTGCGGATGCAGTTTGGCGATGTTCAGCGCTTCGTCGGTGTAAATATTGCCCAGTCCGGCGATAAACGTTTGGTCGAGCAGCAATGGTTTGAGTTGACGATGCCTTTTGTGTAACGCCGCATAGAGCCATTGCGACGTAAATTCATTGTCGAGAGGCTCGGGTCCGAGTTTGCCCAGAATATCCGCAGGATTGCTTGTTAGCCAGACGCGCCCGAACTTGCGCGTGTCATTGAATGCAACCGATCTGCCGCCTGACACATTAATGATAAGTCGATCGTGTTTTGCGGCTGAGAGAGTTCCGTCTTTAATATACAAGTCGCCGCTCATGCGGAGATGGATGAGCAGGCTGTATGAGGAGAGGCGAAAGATCAAATATTTAGCGCGCCGACCAATATCTACAATCCGCTGTCCTTGAATCTGCTCTTTGAATTTTCCCGGCGATGGCGTGGCGAGCGTGCGCGTCCAGCGCAGATCGGCGGACAGAATCGTCCTATTAACAAGTTCAGGCTTAAGTTTTCGAGCGATTGTTTCGACTTCGGGGAGTTCGGGCATGTTCGATATCGGGCGTTAGGGTGTAGTTTCAAGTTCCAAGCGTCGAGTCTCACGCGGCGTTTGAAACTTGAAACTATTTTTACTCGTTGAACATCTCTCCCACGCTGCGACCTTCATGCGCGCGCTGGATGACTTCGCCTAACATGGGCGCGATAGACAGCACAGTAATGCGCCCTTTGAGCGCTTGGAGTTTTCGGCGCGGAAGAGGAACGGTGTCGGTGGTAATAATGCGCTTGATCGGCAGTTTTGCCAACCGTTCTGCCGCTCCTTTTGAAAGCAGCGGATGCACAAATGCCAGATACACATCGCGCGCGCCGTTCCTTTTGACCACGCCAACCGCTTGTTCGATAGAACCGCCGGTCAATACTTCATCGTCTACGATTAATACATCTTTGCCCCGCACGTTTCCGATCAAAGTTAACGCCTCCGCTTTTGAGCTGTTTCCCACGCGTCGCTTTTCGACAAAGGCGATTGGGGCGTCCAGATCGCGGGCGTAATTGCGTCCCTTTTTGGCAAATCCTAGATCGGTGGACACTACAACGAGATTTTTCATTTGCGCGCGCAAATGTTGACTGATATGCGCGGTAATCATGTGCGAAGCGGTCAGCACGTCGCCAGGGATTGAGAAGAATCCCTGAATTTGACCCGCATGCGGATCGAACGTCATATAACGATCGGCTCCTGCGGCTTCGATCATATCGGCGACAAGGCGCGCGCTAATAGAGACGCGCGGCTGATCTTTTTTATCTGAACGGCCATAACAGAGATACGGAACGACTGCCGTGATGCGCGCCGCCGAGTCGAGACGGATGGTCTGAATCATAATGAGCAGTTCCATTAAGTTGTAATGCACCGGCGAAGAGGTGGTCTGAATAACGTAAGCGTCTTGTCCGCGCGCGCTGTTTTTCAATTTAATAAAAATATTTTCATTGGGGAACTCAATGATCTCGCACGGGCTGAGAGGTTGGTTCAAATAAGCGGCGATCCTTTGCGCCAGGTCGGGCGAACCTGAACCTGCATATAGTTTAATGTTGCCGTACATTTTCATGCTGTGCGAATGATGCTGGGTCATGGCTGCTCCTTGGTTGCGCGAGGCGTTTGCGGGCGTTCTGTTTGCGCTAAGAATTGCGCCGCTTCTATCGGCGAGAGGCTGTGCGAGAAGACTCTCTCTAAAGCAGATTCAAATGCGCCCTCTGGAAGTCCTTCTAGAAATTGCGTCATCAATGTATCGCGCACGAGCGCTTCCGTTTCCGAGCGCAATCGGGCGCGCTCTCGAGCGTTCCATTCTCCGCTTGTGCGCAGATATTGCATATGTTTGGCGATGGATTCGATCACTTTTGCGATGCCGGAGCCGTCGGTTGCAATCGTTTTATTGATGGGAGGAATCCATGTGTTGGGCGGAGGTTTGTGCGCTTTGACCGTCATGGCTTGTCCGTGATGATATACGCGCGAGACGGGACGAGCGAGTTCGAGCGAAGAACGCAGCGCGCGTTCAGTGTGTTCCACGCCGGGACGATCCGCTTTGTTAATGACAAGCACGTCGGCGATCTCTAAAATTCCCGCTTTAATGGCTTGGATGTCGTCGCCCAGCCCGGGCGCTTCAACGACGAGCGTGGTGTGCGCGAGCCGCGCAATCTCCACTTCGCTTTGCCCTGCGCCGACCGTTTCGATGATGACGATTTCATATCCAGCCGCGTCAAAGACTTGCGCCAACGCTGCGGTGGTTTGCGCGATTCCGCCGACTGAGCCGCGCGAAGCCATCGAGCGGATAAATACGCCGTCGTCGCCGGAGAGATCGCGCATACGCACGCGATCGCCTAACACCGCTCCGCCCGTGAACGGACTCGATGGATCAACCGCGATGACGGCGACTTTCTTTTGGTCCATTTTGCGATACTGTAAAACTAACTGATTTACAAGCGACGACTTGCCCGTCCCTGGCGAACCGGTGACTCCGATCAGATGCGCCTTGCCGGTGTGCGAAAAAAGTTCCGCAAGCGCGGCGCGTCCTTCGGGCGAGTTGTTTTCTACCAGCGTAAGCAGGCGCGATAATGCAAGGCGGTTGCCTTTGAGAACTTGTTGGGTCAATGACATGGCTGTAAAAACGAAAGTACGCAATATATATTGCGTACTTCTATGATTTCATCGCCTCGCGAATTTCTTTGACGATCTCCTCGGTGGATGCGCCGGGACCATAAATGCCGGTAATGCCCATCGCTTTCAAACGGGGCATGTCCTCATCGGGGATAATGCCCCCGATGAACACTTTCACTTGATCTTGTCCGTTGGCTTTGAGCAGCTCCATAATGCGCGGAGCGAGAGCCATGTGCGCGCCTGAAAGAATGGACAACCCCACTACGTCCACGTCTTCCTGCAGCGCGGCTTCGGCGATCATCTCTGGAGTTTGGCGCAAGCCGGTGTAGATCACTTCCATGCCGGCGTCGCGTAATGCGCGCGCCACCACCTTAGCGCCGCGATCATGCCCGTCTAGCCCGGGTTTGGCAACTAAAACACGTATCATATGTTCGCTCATGCATCCTCCGCCAATGAATTCTAGCGTAATTATACTATGAGGTTCATTCCTTAAAATATGCTATACTTTGTTTATGCAATCGGATTTGGCTTGGTCACGTTGGGCGGAAGCGCTCAAACGACTCAAACTAGATGGGCTGGCGCTCTGGTTGCTCGAAGCGGGCGCGCCGTTCACTGCGCTTGGCGCGCAAGCTATGTATATGGTTCAACCTTTCGTTGGGGGAAAAGATTGGAGTTCGATCGCGTTCTTGCTTGAAAATAATGAAGAAATGCAAGCGTTTGCGCGCTTGCTGCAAGACGAGATGCCCGCATGAGCGTGCCAACAATTATCGGCGCTATTGTATTAATCGCAGCTGGGGCGCTTTTGCTTATATTTATTGTGTGGCGGAAGCGCGTTCCCGCAAGCCTGCGCCGCATTCGCGCATACGATCGCCTTAATCGCGACGCGGGACTTTCGGTAGAAAGCGGAAAACGCCTGCATATTTCACTTGGGCGGGGGGATTTGTTGACTGCGCGCAACGCTTCGGCGTTTGCTGGGCTGGCAATGTTGCGTCAGATCGTCGAACGCGCCTCCGTCAGCGATCGTCCACCTGTCGTCACATCCGGCGATTCCGCGCTGACAATCCTTTCGCAAGACGCTTTACGCGCGGGCTATTCCGCCGCGGGCGCGGAAGAAGATTTTCGCGTCCCCGCCGGACGCTTAACCGGACTCTCGCCTTTTGCCTACGCTGCAGGGACGCTTCCCATCGCGCGCGATGAAGGCGTCTCAACGCATATAATCATCGGCGATCTGGGCGTCGAATCGGCGCTGATTGCTGATGCGGCGGAACGGCAGGGCGCCAGCCTTGTCGCCATGAGCGACGGGCTATCGGCGCAAGCGCTTCTATACGCCGCTGCGCCTGATCCATTGGTCGGCGAGGAATTATTTGCCGCCGGCGCTTATAGCGGCGCTGGCGCGTCTCATGAAGCTAGCTTAAACGCGCAAGACGTATTGCGCTGGCTGATCATTATAATCATGCTGGCTGGCGCGGCGTTGACGATTCTTGGGGTGAACTTCTAATGCGGGTTACAGCAATTTTAACAACGGCGCTGGCGATGGCTGTCGCGTTCATTGTGCTGTTAGGATTTTTCTTCCCAGTTCCTGCGTTGTTAGAATTGCGGGCGATTCTCACAAACTGGGCGATGACGATTGGCGGCATGGCGGTTTTTATCGGCGTTTTAAACTTGGTCGCGGTTCATATCGGTAAAATTCAGAAACGTCAAAAAGGAAGCGGGTTAGGCGTCATCTTGGTTTTTTCATTGCTTAGTGTGTTCACATACGGCGTTCTGTTCGGCGTGGAAGATCCGTTGATGCAGATGACCATGAATGCCGTGATTGCGCCAGTGGAAGCCGCGCTGATGGCGTTATTAGTCGTTACGTTAACGTATGCCGGCATCCGGCTTCTGCGTTGGCGTAGAGACTTGGCTGCGATTCTCTTTCTAGCCGTCGTTGTCCTCTTCCTAGCGGCGATGGCGCCGAAACCGTTTGACAACGGAATTTTGGATGGATTGATTGTCAATGTCGCTGGGACGATCGCGCAAGGCGGCGCGCGCGGTTTGTTGATCGGCGTTGCGTTGGGCGCATTGTTGACGGGTCTGCGCGTGATGTTCGGCATAGACCGACCTTATGGGGGAGATTAAATATGGCGGAGATTCAATGCCCCAATTGCGGAAAAGATAACCCCGATTTCTTAGAACATTGTCAGTTTTGTCAAACGCCGCTTGCGGCGGGAGCGATAGTGCGCCCGGGCGACGATCCCGTAAAGATAGATACCGGCGAACTTGAACCGATTCTTCCAGAGTGGTTGCGAGATATCCGTGAGAAGGGAAGAGATACAACGACGCTGGAGATCAAGCCGGAGGCGAACAAGCCTAAAGCCCAGAAGAGTGAACCGCTAGATCTGCTGGCGGGGCTCGCTTCGCAAACGGAGGACGACGGAGAAGAAATTCCCGATTGGCTTGCGGATATTGTGCCGTCGGCGCCGAAACGCCCACAAGCGAACGAGCCAGCGCTCGACGTTCAAGCGCCAGCCGAGGAGCCAGCCAAAGAACATGCTCAGCCTGCGCCAGCCGCAGACGATGAATTTTCTCAATGGTTTGCCGAAGCGTCGAAAGACTCGGCGCATCCGTTTGAATTGGAAGCAAGCGCGCCGCCTGTACAACCTTTCACAGAAGCGCCCGCTCAACCGCAAGCGGCGGAAGACCTGAGTTGGTTGTATTCTCTAGAAGAATCCTCTCAAAAAGAAATGCCGACTGTTGACGCGGAGTCGCAACCTCAATCGAATTTGGGTTGGCTTGAAGATCTCAATGCCACGGCGGATGTAGCGGCGACCGACTCGATATCAGTTTGGCTGCCCGAACGGGACGAACTAGCCAGCGAATCTGCGCCTGAAGAAATTTCATCGTTGACCGAGCAAACAGATCCGTTACGCGGTTTGGCTGGCGATGATTTTATGCCTGCTTCGGGCGCGCTTGATGACTGGTTTCGCGAGACTGATCTTTCTGCTCAACCCTCCGCCGCAATCGAATTCAACGAATCGGACGATAGCAGCGATAGTCCTTTCGCAGCGCCCGAAACGCAAGCGGATGTTCCGCTATCGCCAGGCGAGTTGCCGAGTTGGGTTCAGAGTATGCGCCCGACCGAAGCGACAACCCAAAGCGATGCGGTTCGCCAGGGCGATTATGTTGCGTCTGAGAGTCAAGGTCCGCTGGCAGGCTTGGAGGGCGTAATTCCGCTTGTTCCAATTGGTTCGTCGCGCAGACCGAAAGCTTTTTCTCTCAAACTTCAGCCGACAGATGAGCAGATTGCGGGCGCTTCCTTATTGGAAAATATTCTCGCCAGCGAGACGACGCCGCGTCCGGTTGAAGCGCGGACGAATGTTGCGCCGCAACGCGCGTTACGTTGGGCGTTATCCGCGCTCTTCCTCATTGCGCTTGGCGGGATGGCGTTTATGCGCACGGAATCTCTGTTAGCGCCTAGAGCGTTTGCGCCGCAAGTTGATTCGACGTTGAATGCGGTCAATAGTCTTCCAAAAAATTCAATCGTATTAGTGGCGATAGATTACGAACCTGCGCTTGCGGGTGAAATGGAAGCGATAAGCGGCCCGTTGCTCGATCAACTTGCCTTGTCTGCACAGGCGCGTTTGGCGTTTGTGTCCACGTCGCCGAACGGCGTTGGTTTGGTCTCGCGGTTGTTGACGAATACGGGCGTGAGTCGGGCTGCGCCGCAAGGGCTAGGCTATCTTGAAGGCGAGAATTATGTCAACCTTGGATATTTGTCGGGCGGATTGATCGGCGTGCGCGAATTTCTGGAAGATCCGGCGCGGACGCTTCCACAGGCGGGGCAAGCGCCGAATTTTTCTGTCTCTGCAACAACCGATTATGCCGCGATTGTTATACTGACCGACCAGGCTGAGTCTGGGCAGGCATGGGTGGAACAATTGCATGCGCGCGGTCGCGCTGACTCGGCGTTCGCTGCGCAACCGTGGCTGGTCGTTGCCAGCGCGCAAGCGGCTCCGATCTTGTTGCCGTATTATTCGGCGCAACAGATCGCTGGTTTAGTCGGCGGGTTGTCGAATGCGGCGTATTATGAATTTATCAATGATTCGCGTCCGGGCATTGCGCGGAAATATTGGGATTCGTTTGGCGCGGGCGCGGCGCTCGCTGCCGCCTTGATGGCGCTGGGCGGCTTATGGAATCTGATCGCTGGTTTGCGGGCGCGAAAAAATGGCGAGGCGAGATAATGTTTACGCTTGATTTTATCTCGGGACTGATCGGCTTTATTCTGACGTTGTTAATCTTCAGCTACTTGATCAACGATAACCCTCTGTTTCGGATGGCTGTGTATTTGTTCATTGGCGCGGCTTCAGGATATGCGGCGGCTGTGGTGTGGCAATATCTGTTGGCGCCGCAGGTAAGCGTCGTAATACATAGCGAAGACTTGGGAGAGTGGCTATTGGCGGCGATTCCATTGATCTTAGGGGTCTCGCTGCTGTCGAAACTCTCTCCAAAGATATCGCGTCTAGGAAGCGTGGCTATGGCGCTGTTCGTGGGCGTTGGCGCCGCGACGGCGCTCGGCGGCGCGGTGTTAGGCACGCTGATCCCGCAGGTCGGCGCGGCGATTGGCGCAGTAGATGTTCAAGCGGATTCTGGCGACGCATTTGCAAAATTTATTGAAGGAGGCGTAATGTTGGCGGGCACGGCGTTGACGCTGGCATATTTTCAGTTTAGCGCGGGACGCGCGCCCGATGGAACGCCCAAACGGAATATTGTTTTTGAAGGCATTGCAGGAATAGG